>NZ_JBHVWC010000015.1:57948-67791 GCF_042882445.1 Kitasatospora sp. NPDC058218
GGGGGGGGGGCGGCGCGGGCCGCCCGCCCCGGCGGCGGGGCGGCGCGCGGGGGCCCCCCCGCGGGGCGCCGGGGGGGGCCCCCCGGCCCCCCCGGCGGACGGACGAGCCGGGGCCCGGGCCGCCGGGGCCGTCACCGCGCATGCCGGGACCGGCCTGCCGAAGCACGAGCGCCGCGGCACCGGCTGCGCCCACCCTCCGTGGCCTCCGCCGACGCCCAGGGCGAGGCCCGACCCAGCCGCAGCCTCCGGACGGAGCGCACCCGGGCGGACGGACGGCCCGCGCCGCGGTCGGACGTCCGCGGCAGCGGCGGCCCACCGCTCGGGCCGTCGTCGGGCCGAGCGGCCTCGCCGGACTTCGGCGTGGCCCCGGCCGGGCGATCGGGGAGCCGCCCGGCGGGACCGGCCGCGTCCGCTGCGGCCGCCGGCCCCGCGACGTCCGAGACCTTCGGTGCATCGGCCTCGGCCGACCCCTTCCGGGCCCGCCGGCGGCGCGGCTTGGCCGGCGCCGGGCCTGACGGCTCCTCCGGGTCACTGCCCGGGCCACTGCCCCTGTCGCTCCCCGAGCCCCTGTCCGGGGCGTCGTCGAAGCTGTCCGCCGGCTCTCCCCGCGCCTCGCTGGAGCGGCGGCTACGCTCGGCCACCACGCTCGCCAGCAACTCCTCCGGCGCGAGCCCACCGTTCAACGACTCGTAGAGCAACTGGGCCAGCAGGTAGGAGGGGGCGAGCCGGAGCGTGTGGGCGAGCACGACGCGGGCCGTCGCGGTGTCCCCCGCGACCCAGGACGCCCAGGCCAGCAAGGTGAGCGGCGGCGGGGCGTAACCGGTGTAGGGCGGCACGCAGCGCCTGGCGAGGAAGCGCCAGAGCCGCTGGGTGGGCGCGAGCTCCTCGGGCCGGACGTATTCGGCGGCCTGGTCCCGGATCCGCCGGTCCTGGAGGGCGATGAGCAACCGCGCCGCCCGGTCCTCGTCGAGCGCGCGCGAGCCGGCCATGAACTCGGCCACGGCCTGGTCGAGCAGCGCACCGCCCTGCTCCCGGGAGGGCGGGGGCGCATGCCCGGCCCGCTCGTCGGCCACGGCCACGGCCCGGGCCAGCGCCAGGCGCTGCGCGTCCGCACCGGGCGGGCCGATCGGAGCCAGCCCCGCCACGAGCGCCTTGCGACTCCCCCGTGGCGCGAGGCCGGCGAACGTGGCCGCGGCGGCCACCGGGCCGGGGCCGGGGCTGTGCCGGACCGGGTGGCCGGCCGGGTCGCAGCACCCCTCCCGGCGGCAGAGGAAGGACCACCAGCGGCCGGACGAGACGCAGAGCGACTCCTTCACCGCCACTCCCCTGGCCTCGAAGGCCGCCCGCAGCTCCCCCGCGAGCGGTCCGAGCCGGTCGAGCACGGGCGGACCGTGCTCCCGGTCGGGATCCTGACAGAGGTAGAGCAGGACCTGGACCGGTCGCCGGTCCCGCCGCTCGGAGAGGCCGACGAGCAACGAGGCCGTCTCGTCGGCGGCCGCCGGCCACCGCTTCGGCGACTCGGGGATGTCCAGCCGGATCACCCCTCCCTGGTGGAGGTCCGGGCCCTGGAGCCCGACGGCGACGATGCTGTCGTCGGGGAAGAAGCCCAGCAGGTAGGGCAGCAGCTCGGCCATGTCGGCCGGGCCCCGCATGGTGACCGGCCGCCCGGCGGAGGCCGGGCCGAAGGGGGGTGCGATGCGTTCGTTGTTCATGGCCGGAAGACTGCCGCAATTCGCGAGCGGCTCCGGAGTTTTCATTTTCCCTGTGGATAAAGCCCGCCTGTGGATAAAACGTCCCTCGTTCGGGGCATTCGGAGCCACTCTCCCGGGGGACATTCGGCCGCCGTTCAGCCGAAGAGCTGATGAAATGCACCCCCGAGCCACCCGCTCATGTCCACCGCCGTTCGCCCTTTGTCGGCGGCTCGGGGTTACATGGACGGCATGCAGCAGCCGCAGAACCACACCACCGCCACCGACGCCACCGCCACGGCCGGCACCGGCAGCGCGACAGCCGCCGACCGCGCCGAGGTCCGGGCGCGGGCCGAGGCCGTCCTGCGCGAGCTCGCCGGGCCCGCCGCCACCCTCCGCGAGGACCAGTGGACGGCCATCGAGGCCCTGGTGGTCGACCACCGCCGGGCCCTCGTGGTGCAGCGCACCGGCTGGGGCAAGTCGGCCGTCTACTTCATCGCCACCGCCCTGCTGCGGGCCCGCGGCGCCGGTCCGACGGTGATCGTCTCCCCGCTGCTCGCCCTGATGCGCAACCAGGTCGAGTCGGCCGCCCGGGCCGGCATCAACGCCCGCACCATCAACTCGGCCAACACCGACGAGTGGGACGCGATCCAGGCCGAGGTCGCGGCGGGTGCGGTGGACATCCTGCTGGTCAGCCCCGAGCGGTTGAACAACCCCGACTTCCGCGACCAGGTGCTCCCCAAGCTGGCCGCCTCCACCGGCCTGCTGGTGGTGGACGAGGCCCACTGCATCTCCGACTGGGGCCACGACTTCCGCCCCGACTACCGCCGACTGCGCACCATGCTCGCCGACCTCT
Source organism: Kitasatospora sp. NPDC058218 (assembly GCF_042882445.1). Classification (NCBI taxonomy): domain Bacteria; kingdom Bacillati; phylum Actinomycetota; class Actinomycetes; order Kitasatosporales; family Streptomycetaceae; genus Kitasatospora; species Kitasatospora sp. NPDC058218. The sequence continues at coordinate 60,493 of NZ_JBHVWC010000015.1, forward strand.
CGCCGGGCGTCCCGGTACTGGCCACCACCGCCACGGCCAACGCCCGGGTCACCGCCGACGTCGCCGAGCAGCTCGGCACCGGCTCCACCGACGAACACGCCCTCGTGCTGCGCGGCCCGCTGGACCGCAAGAGCCTCACCCTCGGGGTGCTCACCCTGCCCGACCCGGCGCACCGGCTGGCCTGGCTGGCCGACCACCTCGACCGGCTGCCCGGCTCCGGCATCGTCTACACCCTGACGGTCGCCGCCGCCGACGAGGTGACGGCCTTCCTGCGCGAGCGGGGCTTCCCGGTGGCCTCGTACTCCGGGCGCACCGAGGACGCCGAACGCCGCACCGCCGAGGCGGACCTGCTGGCCAACCGGGTCAAGGCCCTGGTCGCCACCTCCGCACTCGGCATGGGCTTCGACAAGCCCGATCTCGGCTTCGTGGTGCACCTGGGCTCGCCCAGTTCGCCGATCGCCTACTACCAGCAGGTCGGCCGGGCGGGCCGCGGCGTCGACCGCGCCGAGGTGCTGCTGCTGCCCGGTCGCGAGGACGAGGCGATCTGGCGCTACTTCGCCTCACTGGCCTTCCCGCCCGAGGAGCAGGTCCGCCGCACCATCGACGCCCTCGCCGAGGCGGGCCGGCCGCTCTCCACCGCCGCGCTGGAGCCCCGGGTGGACCTGCGCCGCGCCCGGTTGGAGACCATGCTCAAGGTCCTCGACGTGGACGGCGCGGTCCGGCGGGTCAAGGGCGGCTGGACGGCCACCGGGCAGAGCTGGGCCTACGACACCGCCCGGTACGCCAAGGTCGCCGCCTCGCGCGAGGCCGAGCAGGCGGCGATGCGCGCGTACGCGGCGGCGACCGACTGCCGGATGGAGTTCCTGCGGCGGCAGCTGGACGACGAGCAGGCCGAGCCGTGCGGCCGCTGCGACAACTGCGCCGGGCCGCTGCACACCCCGGAGATCTCCACCGCGGCGCTGGACGCGGCGCGGGCCGCCCTCGGCCGGCCCGGCGTCGGCTTCGAGCCGCGCCGGCTCTGGCCGACCGGCATGGACGCGTTGGGGGTGCCGCTCAAGGGCCGCATCCCGGCGGGCGAGCAGGCCGAGACCGGCCGGGCCCTGGGCCGGCTCTCCGACATCGGCTGGGGCAACCGGCTGCGGACGCTGCTGGCCGACCAGGCGCCCGACGTGCCCGTGCCCGGCGAGGCGGTCGACGCCCTGGTGACGGTACTGAGCGACTGGGCGCGCGGCCCCGGCGGCTGGGCCGGGCCCGCGACGACCGAGGGCGTCCGGCTCGACCGGCCGGTCGGCGTGGTGACCATGGCCTCGTCGACCAGGCCGCAGCTGGTCGGCAGCCTCGGCGCCCGGATCGCCGAGATCGGCCGGCTGCCCCTGCTCGGGCGGATCGAGTACGCGGCCGGCCGGCCGCCGCACGGCGCGCGCAGCAACAGCGCCCAGCGGCTGCACGCGCTGGCGGGCGCGCTCACCCTGCCGCCGGACGTGGAGGCCGCGATCGCCGCGGCGGGCGGCCCGGTGCTGCTGGTGGACGACCTGGTCGACTCCGGGTGGACGGTCACCGTCGCGGCCCGGCTGCTGCGCAAGGCCGGAGCGAGCGCCGTCCTGCCGCTGGTGCTGGCCGTGCAGGGCTGAGGCGGCGGCCGGCACGGGCGAGGAGGAGGCGACGGGCCGCGAAATCGGCCAGAGCGTGGCGGAACGGGAGGTTCCACAACCGACGTACACCCGAATGGAGTAATGCCGACGCAGACCGGAAGATCCACGCGCACCAGTGGCACCGATCGGGGAAAGAGAGGGGTGAGCTTGCGAAAAGTACTCCGCACCGGCCTTCGGGCCACCTGGATCACGGCTCGACACGCCCCGAGTGGCGCGCGCACCGCCGTGGAATATATCCGGCAGAACGTTGGCTTTCGGGCGGCGTTCATCATTTCATCGTTGCCGCTCCACCCCATCTGCCCTGAGAATTGGACCGTACCCGGAACCCGGTCCGCTGGACCAGGCCTTCGGCGTACACACGTACCCGCGCGCCCGTGGGTCGGGAAGGAGGATCGTGATCAACGGTATCGGCCGAGGTCAGTATCCCCTCGTCCGGAGTTCGGCGCCCAGACGGGTATGCGACCTGGAGACGTGGGCTGCCTCGGGGGTCCCGTTGCTGCGCGACCCGCGCGAGTTCGTCCTGGAGCTGCACCAACGCCACCTGCCGCAGCCCGGCACGGTCGTGCTCGCCGTGCTGGACGCGTCGCACAGGCTGAACGCCTCGGCCTCCTTCGCTCCCCGGCCGCGCCACACCGACGGCTGGCAGCACCGCAACGCGCTCCTGACGCACCTGCGACAGATCACTCCGCACGACCTGCGCCGGGCCAGCCCGTCCCGGACGGCCGTGCTCCTGCGGTGCCGGGAGGGCGCGGCGGGCTGGACGGCACAGGACGGTGCCTGGATGTGGGCGCTGCAGGACGCGGCCGCCCTGCACGGACTGCGCTGCGGTTCGTACATCACGCTGGCCCCGGCGGGCTGGCAGATCCTCGGGGACGGCCGGAACGGCCGCACCCCGCACGCGGGTTCATGGGCCGACGGGCCGGTCCACACCGTGACCGAGCTGCCGCCCCGCTCGGCACTGGACAGTGCGCGCGGACAGCGCCCCCTGCGTCAGGCCGAGCGCCCGTGGGCCCCCGCACGGGTCGCGGCGATCGAACCGGGCCGGCGCACCGGCACCGGCTGAGGCGAGCGCCCGGGGCAACCGGCCACTGTCGCGAGGCAGCAGGCGACAGGCAGCGGGACAGCCGGCGGCAGAGCCGCAGACTGCGAGCGGCAAGGCGGGGGACGGCATGGGTCGGGCCCGGCACCAGGTGGCGCCGGGCCCGGAGGTCGACAGGTGTCAGGCGGTCAGTCGGCGGCCGACCGGTGCACCGGCGGCCGCAGCAGCGGCAGCGGGGCCGGCGTCTCCGCAGACCACCAGGAGTTCGGCCGCCCGGCCGCGGGCCTCGGTGAACGCCGCGGCGGCACGGTCGGCCGTACCGCCGTTGACGACCAGTACGACCACCTCGCGGCGGGCCGGACGAGTCAGCGCGGCGTCCGCGTAGAACACGTCACGGCCTTCGGCGAGTTGCGCCCAGTAGCGCTCCTCGCCGAAGGAGAGTTCGTGCCGCTGCCAGGGGTGCGGCTCGCCGACCGTGAGCACCAGGACGGCGCCCGGGTCGCGACCGGAGTCCAGCAACCGGTCGACCGCCTCGTCGGCGCGCTCCAGCGCCTGCGCGGCGGTGGCGGCGAGGTGTTGGACCGCGACCTGCGGTGCGGCGGGCTCCGGGCGGCGCGGACCGGGCTTGGGGATCCCGGCCGGCCGGGGCTTCGGCCCCGGGCGCTCGGCGCCCGGCGGCGCCGGTCGCCGAGGTGCGGGGCGTTGACCCGGCACCGGGGCCGGGGCGGTAGTGACGGTCGACGGTGCGGCAGAGGTCGCGCTGCCGGAGGCAGGCGTACGGGGGGCTTGTGCGTCCGACTCGCGGGGGAAGGGAACGCCGGGGCCCGGGAGGCTCACGTGAATCTCCGGCTCCTCGGGGAAGACAGGCATACCCGGATATCTATCAAATGCCGGTCGAGCGCGCACGGGCGCCCCACCCATTGGGCACCACGAGCCTTCCGCCCCCACCCGGACGCTCGGCCGACGAAGCGTCAGAAACCGAGCGTCAGCTGCTCGTCGACGGGGCCCGCCGCGCCCGGTCCGCCGACACCGACGACGGCCCGGGTCCGCTTCAGGTGACGCCACTTGGGCAGCCCGTCCAGGTAGGCCCAGGAGAGCCGGTGCTGCTCGGTCGGGCCGAACTCCTCCAGCGCGGTGCGGTGCACCGGGGACGGGTAGCCGGCGTTGTCGGCGAAGCCGTACTCGGGGCACGCCTCGCCCAGTTCTGCCATCAGACCGTCACGGTGGACCTTGGCGAGCACCGAGGCGGCCGACACGCAGATGCAGGACTGATCGCCCTTGATGACCGTGCGCACCCGCCACGGGCCGCCCAGGTAGTCGTGCTTGCCGTCGAGTATCACCGCGTCGGGCTCCACCGGCAGCGCCTCCAGGGCGCGCACGGCGGCCAGGCGCAGCGCCGCGGTCATCCCCAGCTCGTCGCACTCCAGCGCGGAGGCGTGACCGAGCGCGTACGCGGTGACCCAGTCGGCGAGGACCGGGGCGAGCGCCTCGCGGCGCAGCTCGGTGAGCAGCTTGGAGTCGGTCAGGCCCTCCGGCGGCTTGCGCAGCCCGGTGACGGCCGCGCCCACGGTGACCGGGCCGGCCCAGGCACCGCGCCCGACCTCGTCGAGACCGACAACGATCTTGGCGCCGGCCCGGCGCAGCGAGCGCTCGACGGAGTGCGTCGGCGGGACGATGGGCATCGCGGAGTCCTTCGGCTGGGGCAACCTCCAGCGTAAGCCCCACCCGGAACCGCCCCCGACCACCCTGCAGCGGCCAGCGCCCCCGACCACCACGACCCCCACCCCCGAGCCCGCCCCGCGCCCGCGCCCGTCCCGCGCAGCCACGAGCACGGCATCGCAAGACGCGGGCCCGGGTACGGACGCGGGTACGACACCGCAGGGCCGCGGGGCCGCGGCAACACGCGTCAGGCGCGGATCAGCGGCACCAGGACCTCGTCCACCAGCTCGACCGCGAACTCGGGCCCGAGCTGCCGGCCGCAGATCTTGACCCGGTACATCAGCATCGCGGGCGCCACATCGGCGACCAGCGGGGTGACCGCGCCGGGCCGGACGTCGCCGCGCTCGGCTCCCCGCCGCAGGATCTCCAGGATGGTGGCCTTGGTCGGCTCGATCACCCGCTGGACGATGAAGCCCTTGAACAGCTCGGCCTGCTCGTGATCCAGCTCGGCCATCAGCGCCTGCATGGCACCGCCCGACCGGGAGTTCATCGCCTCGGTGAAACCCTGGATGAGCAGCAGCAATTCACTGCGGGCGGACCCGAGGTCGGGGGTGTCGGAGGGCCGTGGCAGAGTGGAGTCCAGGGCGTCGACGACGAGTTCTACCTTGGACGCCCAGCGCCGGTACAGCGCGGCCTTCCCGGTCCGCGCGGCCCCGGCGATGCCTTCCATCGTCAGCCGTGCGAATCCGCCGGAGGTGAGCTGGTCGAGCGCGGCCGCGAAGATCGCCTGTTCCAGCTCCTTGCCCCGGCGGCGCATCGGTCGGGACAGGACCTCGGCGGCCGCCTTCACCGGACAGAACGACGCCGGCCCGGGCGCCGGGAGGGCAGTCCTCGACGCCGGAGCGGGCACGGTCGGACGGCTCGCCGCCCGCCCCTCCGCCGGCCTCGCGAGCTGCTCGTCCACCCGGTCCGCAGCCCGGCCGTCCGTCCGCCCGGTCGACTGCTCGGTCGGCCGCTCGCCCGCCTGCCCGCCCGTCCGGACCGTCGCCTGGCGTCGCACCAACTGATCCATCATCACCAACCTTAGGGAACGCTTGCGTTCACAATATCGTCCAGGATATCGTCCAGATTAGTGAACGATCCCGTTCCTTCATAGCCTGCGGGACGCCGCAGGACCGCACCGGACTTCGGGTCCACAGCATACGAAGCAGTAGCCAGCAGGGGGCACTAACTTGGCTATTTCCGACACGCTCAGCAAGAACTCTCCATCGCAAGGCAGCCAGGGCAGGAACAAGAGCATCACCCTGACCGTCATCGCCGCCACGCAGCTGATGGTCGTCCTCGACGCCACCATCGTGAACATCGCGCTGCCGCAGATCAGGGACGCGCTGAACTTCTCCACCACCAACCTGTCGTGGGTGATCAACGCCTACACGCTGACCTTCGGTGGCCTGCTGCTGCTCGGCGGCCGCGCGGGCGACATCCTCGGCCGTCGCCGGGTGTTCATCGCCGGCACGCTGCTGTTCGGGCTGGCCTCGCTGCTGGGCGGCTTCGCGCAGGACGGCGGGATGCTGCTGGCCGCCCGCGCGCTCCAGGGCATCGGCGGGGCGATATGCTCACCCACCGCCTTCGCCCTGATCGCCACCAACTTCGACGAGGGCCCCGAACGCAACAAGGCCTTCGGCGTCTTCTCGGCGGTGGCCGGCTCGGGTGCGGCCATCGGTCTGCTGGCCGGTGGCGTGCTCACCGAGTACCTCGACTGGCGCTGGGTCTTCTTCGTCAACGTGCCGATCGCGGTCCTGATCGCGATCGCCGCACCGCGCTACATCGCCGAGTCGGAGCGCCACGAGGGCCGCTTCGACCTGCCCGGTGCGCTCACCTCCACGCTGGGCCTGGTCGGCCTGGTCTACGGGTTCATCCGGGCCGCCTCGGACGGCTGGACGGACAGCGTGACGCTCGGCTCCTTCGCCGCCGGCGTGCTGCTCGTGGCCGCGTTCCTGGTGATCGAGAACCGCACCGCGCAGCCGATCACCCCGCTGCACCTGTTCGCCAACCGCAACCGCACCGGTGGCCTGGTGATGATGCTCTGCCTGGCCGCGGCCATGTTCGGCATCTTCTTCTACGTCACGCTCTTCGTGCAGGGGCCGCTCGGCTACAGCCCGTTGAAGGCCGGTTTCGCCTTCCTGCCGATCAGCGTGTCGATCATCATCGCCGCACAGGTCGCCTCCACCCTCCAGGCCAAGTACGGTCCGAAGCCGTTCATGGCCGGAGGTGCGCTGTTCGTCACCATCGGGCTCACCTGGCTGACCCAGATGAACGCGGACAGCGGTTACATCGACGGGGTGCTCGGCCCCACGGTGGTGTTCGGCTTCGGCATGGGTCTGACCTTCGTTCCGGTGATGCTGCTCGCGGTCGCGGGCGTCGCCGGCGAGGACACCGGCGCCGCTTCCGGCCTGCTCAACTCGATGCAGCAGATCGGTGGTTCCCTCGGTCTGTCGATCCTCACCACGGTGTTCGCGCACTACGCCACCGCCGAGGCCAAGCTGCAGCTGCCCGGCTTCATGGCCACGGCCACGCCGGAGCAGAAGGCGTCGTTCCTGGAGAAGAAGGAGTTCCCCAAGGGCACCGACGCGGCCAACGAGGTGCTCGCCTACGGCATTTCGCACGGCTTCATCGTGGGCGCGGTGCTCGCCGGGCTCGCCCTGGTGGTCGCGGTCGTCGTGATCAAGGCCAAGGCGGACGACCTGCCGTCGAACACCGCCGGTGTCGCGATGCACTGACGCGGTACCGGTCGGGGCGGCGCGGGACGGCGGAGACCGACCGACCCCGCCCCGACCGCGGAACGCAGTGAGGGCCGGCCGGGAGCAGGAAACACCCCGCCGGCCCGCACCCCGGCGGGGCCCACCGGGCACATAACGGCGGGTGAAGGCGCCACACAACCGATGACAC
>NZ_JBHVWC010000015.1:67801-150208 GCF_042882445.1 Kitasatospora sp. NPDC058218
TGTGCTGCGGGGGGGCGGGGGGGGGGGGCGGGCGGCGGGCGGCCGCCCCCCCCCCCCCCGCCCCCGCGCCCCGGCTTGGCGGGCGGCGCGGGACCCCCGCAGCAAGCTCCCGGCCGGCCCTCACCCGTCCGGGCACCTCGGGGCACTTCACGGCGGATCACGGCGCATCACAGCAGATCACAGCGGATCGGCGCGCGGCCCGGCCGACCGGGCCGGGGCCGACCGGCTCAGGGCCGCTCCGCGCCGCCCTCCCGGAGCCCCGCCCGGTCACAGGCGTTGCCCTCCCCCGAAACCTCGCCCACCAGCGGACGCTCGGCGAAGATGCGCCGTGCCCGGGAGGAGGCGAGGCTGGCCGCGTACCAGGGCTCGGGCTCACCGGCGGCATCGATCCGCATCAGCTCCAGCGCGCAGGTCCGGTAGTCCTCCGGCAGACGGTCCAGGGCCGGGACGGCGTCGAGCGAGAGGTCCCGGACGTTGCGCAGGTCGATCTGGTGGGTCCGCTCATAGCGGGCCACGTTCTGCTCGGCGATGATCGCGTCCGGCCCCATCAGCCCGTACACCGCGGCCGTCAGCATGCCGCTGAGCACCACGGCACGCGGCAGCCACCCCGCCGAGCGGACCAGCCCGGCCGTGATCACCAGCAGGAAGACGACGCCCAGCCAGACCTCGACCACCAGCACCCAGAGCCGGAGCCTGGTCAGTCCGGAGGCGTCGACGTAGAACCACATCCGGCCGAGGGCCGACGCGACCACCACGAGGGTGAGCAGGCAGAGCACGCCGAGCAGGATGCGGGCCAGCCTGCGGTCGCCCTCGGTGCCGCGCGGCGCCCAGCGCTTGGCCAGGCCGACCACGACCAGGGTCAGCACGGTGACGGCCGTCAGCTGCCAGAAGCCCTGCCGGGCGTACTCGGAACGGCTCATCCCGGTGTTGCGCATGATGGAGTCCCGGCCGCCGAGCACCACCACGGCCTGGACCACCGCGAAGGCGCCGAACATCAGGTTGAGCGCGACCAGCGGCAGCGCCCACTCCAGCCGGCCGCGCTCGCGGCCCGGCCGGATCACCGTACGGTCCCAGCGGCGCGGGCCCGCCGCGATGTGGGCGAAGCCCAGCGCGACGACCGTTCCGAGGACGAACAGCACGGCGCGCAACGGGAACTCACCGAGGTCCAGGCTGGGGATGAGCCCCTCCAGGACGTCGGCCATGGCGGCGTCGGCACTGGCGAACAGCGAGCCGAAGACAGCCAGCAGCACCCCCGCCACCACGACCGCCTTGAGGACCGGAGCCACCCGGCCCCGGCCGGGCGGGCTGAGGACGCGCAGACCGGCGCCGGCCCAGCGCACGCCGGGCACCAACTGCCAGAGGATCCCCGGCAGGGCGAGCAGCACCCCCGCCCAACGGCGGCCGCCGTGCAGCGCGAGCGAGGCCAGGCCCAGCGCGCAGAGCGTCGAGAGCATCGTCGGCCAGCCGGCGTCGGAGAGTGCCGGGACGGCGAGCAGGGCGAGCGCGAGCACGCTCCAGAGCACCGTCCAGCCGCGCACCCGGCGACCGGCCGAGCGGGCGGCCAGGCCGGCGCCGACAGCGGCGGCCCCGCCGCAGATCAGCAGGTTGACGCCGAGTCCGCGGTTCAGCAGCCAGGAGACCAGCAGGCCGGTCAGCAGTGCGCCCGCGAGCCCCCGGGGCGTGGCCGGGGCCTTGGGCCCCGGGTCGCTGGGGCGCAGCCACGAGAAGGGCTGCGGGCCCGGCCGGGCCGGCGCGCGGTAGGGGTTCGGGTCGTGGGCCGCTCCCGGCCGGGGCTGACCGGGAGCGACCGGTCCGGGCTGCTGCCCCTGGTCACCGGGAGCGCGGTACGGGTCCGAACCGGACGGTCCGCCGGCCGGGGCGGGTGTGGAGTGGCCGGACATGGGTTCCCCCTCGAATGGTCTGCGGGCATGCGGAAGCAGCCCTTGGGGCAGTCCGCCGACAGGCGCCGGGGCGCCGCGACTGACGCCGACTGTAGACCATTCTGAACAAGTTCAAAAAAGACCTGGGTGCCTCTGTCGCAGGGCTGTGACAGAGGCACCCAAAGGTCGGCCCGCCACACGACGTGGCGGGCCGGGACCCCAGCAGGCCGACCCTCGGCGGGCCGGAGCGTCAGTAGGAGCCGTAGAGCGAGTACAGCAGCGAGTCCTTCACCGCCGGCCCGAAGGCCGCAGGCCAGGTGCCGAACGGCACCACCGCATTGCTGTAGGCGCCCGAGCCGCTCGGGCCGGTCGAGTAGTTCATGTTGTTCACCGAGGCGCCGGTGCCGTTGCTGTTGTAGACCAGCCAGTACGCGGTGCCGGCGCTCAGCATGAGGTCGACCGGCAACGTGTTCCAGGCGTTGGCGGTCAGCGTGCCGCTGCCGGTCGCCGCGACCAGCGTGCCCGGTGAGCCGCCCGCGTCGGTGTAGACGGCCAGCTGGTACTGGTTGTTCGGCGCCGCGCTGACCGGGCCGACGTGCACGCTCAGCGCGGTGAGCGGCACCGGCGACGACCCGGTCGTGATCCGGCTGCCGTTGAGGTGGTTCGAGTCGGTGTCGTCGATCAGCGAACCCACCACCGTGTTGCCGAGCGTCCTGGGCGCCGCTCCCCCGGTGGTGAAGGAGATCGCGTACGGGCTCGCCAGCGCGTTGCCGGAGGTGTCCCGCACCCCCTGGACGCTCGCGGTGTAACCGGTGGTCAGCGCCAGGGGGGCGCTCGGCGTGAAGACCACGCCGTTGGCAGCGCCGTCGTACGCCACCGAGCCCGCCACGGCGGCGCCGGCGGCGGTGCGCAGGGTCACGGCGGAGGCGGTCACGCTGGCCTGGTCCAGCGGCTCGCCGAACGAGAAGCGCACCGCCGTACCCGGCGCCACCCCGGTGGCACCGCCGGCCGGACTGCTCCCGGTCACGGCCGGCGGGGTGGTGTCGTGCCCGTACGAGGCGGTGTAGGAGCCCGCCGCGCCGTCGAAGAACGCGTACGCCACGCCCTTGACCGTCTCGATCCGGTACGGGACGGTCCGGCCGCCCGAGGTGATGCCGGTCAGCGTGCCGGAGGCGGCGGAGACCGGCAGCATCGCGCGCAGCCCGTTGGCCCCGCCGGTGATGTCGAAGGTCAGCGCGCCGCCGCTCCAGGCGAGCTTGGCGAAGGCCGAGCCGTTGCGCCCGTCCAGCCAGGTGAGCATCTGCCGGCCGGAGACCACCGGGACGCCGCGCGCCTTCGCGGCGGCGACGATCGCGTCCGAGGCGGCCGAGGCGGCGAAGTCGGTGTGGATGTTGGCGGTCAGCGCCGCGTAGTAGCCCTTGCCTCCGTAGGCGGCGTCGAGCAGCGTGCCGATGGTGCCGGGGTAGGACTGGCCGGACTCGTCGGTCAGCTGGGTGGTCGCCTGGTACTCGTCGATGACACTGCCGTCGGTGTCGGCGAAGCGCATGATCTGGGCGGTGCCGTTGAAGTAACCGGGGCGGTCCTTGGTGAAGTTGGAGGGGTAGAAGTAGTAGTCGGTGTCCAGCCGGATGCCGTTGGACAGCTTGGTCTTCGCCTGGGTCGCCCAGTCGTCCCACTCCACGCAGTGCGTACGGCTGCTGGAAGGGCCGGGCAGTGACGGGTACTTCGCCCGCCAGGTGGACAACTGGTCGGCGTAGTAGCCCTGCAGGGCGGAGGTGGTGCCCCACGGGCGGCAGTTGGTGGTGACGTGGACGCCCACCTCGAAGCCCTGGTCGGTGTAGGCCTGCGCCTGCGCCGGGGTCAGCGGGTCGTCGGTGTAGATGTACGAGGAGCCGCGCACGCACTCCCAGTCGGCGACGCTGCAACCGGGCGGGCTCTGCGCGATGTAGCCGTCCCAGCGGCCGGCCGTACCGCCGACGCCGTGGTCGTCGCCGGTCATCACCACCACGGCCTTGACGTCGCGAGGGAAGTACCAGAAGCGCGGCAGCGGCTTGCGGGCGGAGTCGATCAGGGTGATCAGGTTGGCCAGCAGCCGCTGCTGCTCGTCGGCGATCGGGATCAGCGCCTTGTCCAGGTCGTTCCAGTCCGGTTGGCTGCCGGAACCGAAGAACATCTCGGAGGCCTCGTAGCCGTCCGTGCCGTCCCGCTGCTGTCCGGCCCAGGCGGCGTTGCCCTGGCGGGTCTGCACCACCGACCTGGCCAGGTCGTAGCTGAAGGCGGCGGCCCGCCCGCTGCCGGCCGTCCGCAGCGTGACGGCCGGGTTGGCGGTCGCGGTGGCGGCGTCGCTGTACAGGGCGGCGACGGCGGTGGCGCCGCTGAGCGTGTAGAGGTCTGCGGCGCCGTGGTAACCCATGGTGTCGCCGGTGATCCCGGCACCGGGGGCGGCGGAGGTGTCCACCTTGAGGTAGGCGTCCGCGCGGGTGCCGGTGGCCGGGGTGAGGCCGAACAGCGGCGCGAGCTGCTTGTCGGGGCGCATCGCGACCAGTCGGCCGCCGCCGTCGGTCCAGGTGGTGAACAGGGCCGCCTGCGCCGCGGTGAGTGGCGTCTCGCCCAGCAGCACCACGTCGGAGGAGGCCAGCAGCGAGCTGGTCACCGCCGAGATGTCGACCGTGCGGTAGAGGTTGAGGCCCTCGGCCTTGAGGATCTCGGCCAGGTAGCGGGTGTACGGATTGGCCTGGCTGGTGACCAGCAGGATCGGGCCCTCACCGCCGGGGCCGGCACCCGGCGGCGGCGGTGGCGGGGCCTGCTCCGTGGTGTAGGTCGCGTAGATCGAGAAGCTGAGACCGCTGGACGTGACCGCGCCGAAGTCGGCGGGCCAACTGCCGTACGCATGACCGCCGTTGCCGTACACGCTGGTACCACCGGGGCTGTAGCGCAGGTTGTTGACCGCCGCACTGCCGCCGTTGCTGTTGTAGGCCAGCCAGTACGCGGTGTTGGCGGCGAGGGTCGCCGTCAGCGGCACCGTGTTCCAGCTGTCGGCGGTGAGCGTCGCCGCGGCGCTGCTCGCCAGCAGGGTGCCCGGGCTGCCCCCGTTGTCGCGGTAGATCGCCGCCTGGAACCGGTCGTTCGGCGCCGCGTCCACCGCGGCCACGTAGACGCTGATGCTGCCGACCGTGCCGCCGGCCGCGCCGGTGACGTACCGGGACGCGTTCAGGTAGTTCGAGTCTCCCGAATCGGTGGACGGACCGACCGCCGTACTGCCCAGCGTCGCCGTGGCGGCCGGCGCCGGAGCGGCCGCCGGACCGGCGACCACCGCCACCGCCGTGATGAGGGCCGCCAGCAGGCCCCCGACCCTGCCGCGCCGTCCGACGCCCGCACGCATGCCTGCACCTGCCATGACCGCCCCCAATGCGCTTCGGCCAACTGCCCCTATCGGTGTACCGGTTCGGCGCCGACCGTGTCCACGAAACCGTCACATCCCGTGTCGATCGGGACTATCCCTTGACCGAACCGGCCAGCAGACCGCGGACGAAGTACCGCTGGAGCGCGAAGAAGACCGCCAGGGGGACGACGATCGACAGGAACGCCCCGGCGGTGAGCAGTTCCCAGCGCCCGCCGAAGGAGCCGGAGAGCTGCGCCAGCCGAACGGTCATCGGCGCCACCTCGGGGGTGCCGCCGGCGAAGGTCAGCGCGACCAGCAGGTCGTTCCAGACCCAGAGGAACTGGAAGATGGCGAACGAGGCCAGCGCCGGCGTGCAGAGCGGGAGCACGATCGAGCGGAAGATCTTGAAGTGCGAGGCGCCGTCCACCACCGCCGCCTCCATCAGGTCCCGCGGCAGCTGGGCGATGAAGTTGTGCAGCAGGAAGATCGCCAGCGGCAGCGCGAACATGGTGTGCGCCAGCCAGACCGGCGCGTAGGTGCCCTTGAAGTCCACCGCCGGGACCACCGTCATCGAGCCCAGGTGCGCGCCGCCCGAGAACAGCCGCAGCAGCGGGATCAGCGCCATCTGGATCGGCACCACCTGGAGCGCGAACACCACGAAGAACACCGTGTCACTGCCCCGGAACCGCACCCAGGCGAGGCCGTACGCGGCCATCGCCGCCAGCACCAGCGGGAAGAGCGTCGCCGGGACGCTGATCGCCAGCGAGTTGACCAGGAAGGGCATCAGGCCGGTGGAAACGCCGGAGCCGCCCTCGAACAGCACGGTGTGGTAGTTGGAGAGGCCGAGGTCCGGGTGGAGGAAGACGTTCCACCAGCCGTCGGCGGTGACGTCCTGCTTGGGGCGCAGCGAGGTGGCGAGCAGGCCGAGGGTGGGGACGGTCCACAGCACGGTCACCGCGATCACGAAGACCGAGGCGAGCGGGTTGGTGAAGGCCTGCCGGACCGGACCGCGGCGCTCGCCCAGCGGCCGGCGCCCACCCGGCGCCCGGCGCCCGCTCGACGGACGCCGGGGGGCGGGGATCGCACGCCGGTCGGAGGCGGCCGGACGCCGGCCGGACGTCGGACGGTGCTCGCTCATCGGACTCCCCGCTCCTTCCGCAGCTGGACGATGTTGTAGGCCACCAGCGGCAGCACCGCGAGGAAGAGGATCACCGCGAGCGCGCTGCCCCGCCCGGTGTTGAACTGCACGAAGGACTGCGAGTACATCTCGTTGGCCAGCACCTGGGTGCCGAAGTTCCCGCCGGTCATGGTGCGGACGATGTCGAAGGCCTTGAGCGTGGTGATCATGACCGTGGTGAGCACGACCACCACCGTGGTGCGGATCATCGGCACCGTGACGTACCAGAACAGCCGCACCCCGCCCGCGCCGTCCAGGCGGGCGGCCTCGGTGACCTCGTCCGGGATCGCCTTGATCGCGGCCGAGAGGACGACCATCGCGAAACCGGTCTGCACCCAGACCATCACCGCCATCAACAGGAAGGTGTTGAGCGGCTGGGAGAGCATCCAGTTCGGCGGGTGCTCCCAGCCCAGCGTGATGGCGAGCTGGCTGAGCAGGCCGATCTGCGACTGGGCGGCGTCGCGCGACTCGTAGACGAACTTGAAGATGATCGAGGCGCCGACCAGCGAGATGGCCATCGGCATGAAGATCAGCGACTTGTACACCGCCTGGCCGCGCATCCGGTCCACCAGCAGCGCCAGCACCAGCCCCAGGCCGGTGGCGGCGAGCGGCGCCACCACCAGCCAGAGCAGGGTGGTGACCAGGACCTTCTGCACCGAATCGGTGGTGAACGCCCAGCCGAAGTTCTCGCCGCCGACGAAACGGCTGCTGTCGTCGTCGTAGAGGCTCAGGTAGACGGTCCGGATCAGCGGGGCGACCAGGCCGACGAGCAGCAGCAGCACCGCCGGGCCGAGGAAGACCCCGACGGCCAGCGGACGGGCGATCCGGCCGGAGGCCCGGCCGGCGACCAGGAAGACCAGCAGCAGGATGCCCAGGAACCCGGCGACGGCGCCGAAGCTGTTGCCGAACTTGACTGCGGCGTCGCCCCAGGCGCCGTCGGCGAGCGCGGTGGCGGTGAGGGACATGGCTGCGCGTCCTTTCCCTGCCGCGCGGCAGAGAGGAGGGGCGGGGGGGGGGGGGGGGGGGGCCCCCCCCCCCCCCCCCCGGGGGGCGGGGGGGGGGGGGGGGGGGGGGGGGGGGGGCCCCCCCCCCCCCCCTCGACAGGTGGTCCTGGCGGTCGGAACCGCTACTGCGGCCAGGCCGCGTCGATGTCGGCGGCGGTCTTCTGGACGGACTGGCCCTCGGCGAACCAGGCGGTCAGCGACTTCCACTCCTGCCCGGCGCCGACCGCGGCCGGCATCAGGTCCGAGCCGTCGAAGCGGAAGGTGGCCGCCGGGTCGGTGAGCGCGTCGGCGGAGAGCCGGTCGATCGGATCGGTGTACAGGGCCTTGTCCACGCCCTGGTTGGCGGAGACCCAGCCGGCCGCGGTCCCCACCCGGCTGCTCGCCCAGTCCGAGCTGGACAGGTAGTTCTGCACGGCCTGCACCTCGGGCCGGCTCGCGAACGCCGTCACGAACTCCCCGCCGCCCTCGACCGGGCCGGCCACCTTCGGGTTCACGGCCGGCAGACGGAAGGCGAAGACGTCGCCGTCCGGGCCGACCTTGGTGTCCTTGGGCCACTGCGCCTTGTAGAAGGACGCCTGCTGGAGCAGGAAGCACTTGCCGGTGAGGATCGGGGCACCCGCGTCCTGGAAGGTCGTGGTGGCGATCGACTTCACGTCGCCGTAGCCGCCGTTGACCCAGGCCGGGTTCTGCATCCAGTCCGCCACGGTCCGCATCGCGGTGGTGATCTTCTCGTCGGAGAACTTCACCTGGTGGCTCACCCACTGGTCGTACACCTCGCCGCCGTACGAGCCCAGCACGACCTCCTCCAGCCAGTCGGTGGCCGGCCAGCCGGTGGCCGTCCCGGAGGCGATCCCGCCGCACCAGGGCTTTCCGGCACCCGCCTTGGCGATCCGGTCGCTGAGCGCCATCAGGTCGGCCCAGGACTGCGGCACCTCGTACCCGGCCTGCTTGAACGCCTTGGGCGAGTACCAGACCAGCGACTTCATGTTGGCGCTCATCGGCGCCGCGTAGAAGGTGCCGTTGACCGAGCCGTAGGTCTTCCAGACCGGGCTCCACTTCTCCTGGTTGGCGACGGTCTGCGCGGGGGGCTTGGCCACCTTGCCGCTCTTGACCATCTGGGCCAGCAGGCCGGGCTGCGGGATGATCGCGAAGTCCGGGGCGTTGCCGCCGCTCACCCGGACCGGCAGCTGGGACTCGAAGTCGTTGGAGCCCTCGTAACTGATCTTGATGCCGGTGCACTTGGCGAACTCGGCCCAGGACTTCTCCAGGTTGTCCGACTCCGGGCTGAGGATCGAGGCGAAGATCGTCACCGTGCTGCCGGAATGCCCGGCGTAGGGCTGGTACTTGGCGCAGTCACCGGCCAGGGTCTCACCCCCGCCGCCCGAACCACCGCCCGAGCTCGAACTGTTGGAGCAGGCCGCGGTCAGCGCCAGCGCCGCCAGCACCGCGGGCACGGCGGCCAGGCGACGGGACCTCGCGGACGGCGCGGTCGGGGTGGGGGTCAATGCGGTCCTCCTCGCCAGGGCGCGCGAGCGCCGGCCGTACGACAGAACGACATTGCGCTGTACCGGAGATCGACATGGACGCGGCGGGCGGCCGGTTTGACGACGTTAACGCAGCAGCCACCCTCCGCCAAGGTCCGCGTTCGACCTTCATCGGCACGTGCCCCAGTTGTGACCCGGGCGCACCGGGCCCGACCGGACCCGCCCGGCCCGGTCGGGCCTGGTCGGAGCCCGACCGCGCCGCGGTGAGGTCTCAGTAGAGCCGGACCGGCAGCTCCCGCAGCGAGTTCACCACCAGCGAGGGGCTCGGCCGCAGCTCCTCGTCCGGCACCGCCAGGGCCAGCTCCGGGAACCGCTCGAACAGCGCCGGCAGCGCGACCCCCGCCTCCAGCCGGGCCAGCGGCGACCCCGGGCAGACGTGCGGACCGTGACCGAAGGACAGGTGCCGGCTCGGATCCCTGGTGATGTCGAACAGCTCGGCGGTCACCCCGTGCTGCGCGGGATCCCGGCCGATCGCGTTGTACGAGATCAGCACCGGCTCGCCCCGGGGGATCACCACCGCGCCGACCTCGACGTCCTCGGTGGTGAAGCGGAACAGGAAGTTGCTGGTCGGCGGCGTCCAGCGGAGCGACTCCTCGACCACCGCGTCCCAGGACACCGTGCCCGCGCGGACCAGCTCCAGCTGGTCCGGGTGGGCGAGCAGCGCCCGGACGGCGTTGCCGATCAGATTGACCGTGGTCTCGTGACCCGCCGCGATGATCACCCGCAGGGTGGCCGCCGCCTCCGCGTCGCTCAGCGCCCCGCCCTCGGCGTCCGCCGCCAGCAGCACGCTGGCCAGGTCGTCACCCGGCTCCGAACGGCGCTTCGCCACCAGGTCGTTGACGAAGGCGTTCAGCCCGGCGATGGTCGCCTGGATGCCGTCCGGGCCCGGCCGGATGCCGAAGAACTGCTCGTAGAGGTCCCGCAGCAGGGCGTGGTCGGACTCCGGGACGCCCAGCAGCGAGCAGATCACCGTCATCGGCAGCGGAAAGGCGAAGACCGACTTGAGGTCCACCACCCGCTCCCCCGCCGCCAGCGCGTCCAGGAGGCCGTGGGTGATCTCCTCCACCCGGGGGCGCATCAGCTCCACCCGGCGCGGCGTGAACGCCTGCGCCACCAGCGTCCGCAGCCGGCGGTGCTCGGCGCCGTCGGTGGTCACCATGCTGGGGCCGGGCACGGCCAGGCCGATCAGCGGCCACGTCCTCGGCACGTCGCCGCGCTGGTAGGCCGCCCAGTGCGCGGCGTCCTTCACCAGCCGGGCGTCGGTCAGCAGGTCACGCGCGGCCGCGTGCCGCGTCACCGCCCAGGCGGCGACGCCGCCGGGCAGCTCCACCGCCACCGCCGGGCCGGCGGCGCGCAGCAGGGCGCCCTCGGCGGCGTTGTCGCGCGCCAGCGGGTCGAGGGCTATCGGGGCGGTCATCGGCACGACTCTCCTTGGTTTCCTGGTACTTCTCCGCCCGAACGCGGAGCAGTGGGGGCGCGGTCCGGGCTCAGACCGCGTAGCCCGGGGTGAACGACACCGGCAGGGCCATCAGCCCCCGCACCCACGCCGACGGCCGCCACACCAGCGCGTGCTCGGCCACCGCCAGCCGCAGGTCCGGAAGCCGGTCCAGCAGCACCTCGATCGCGGTGGTGGCGATCACCTCGGCCGCCTCCTGCGCCGGGAACGGGCAGCCGTGCTCGCCGTAGGAGTAGCTCATGTGCGCCCGGTTGCCCTCCGCCGGGCTGCCGTCGGGCTGGCGCACCGACGGGTCCGCGTTCGCCCCCGCGAAGCCGAGCAGGATCATGTCCCCCGCGGCGATCCGCTGCCCGCCCAGCAGGGTGTCCCGGACCGCCCAGCGCCCGGCGAAGATCTGCGTCGGGGTGTCCTCCCAGAGCGCCTCGTTCAACGCCTGGTTGATGCTGCGCCGGCCGCCGGAGAGGGAGGCGGCGAACCGCTCGTCGGTGAGCATCAGCCGCAGCGCGTTGGACATCCAGTACGAGCAGGGCTGGTGGCCGGCGATCAGCAGGACGCGCAGGTCGCGCATCACCTCGTCGTGGTCCAGGCCCGCCTCGTGCAGCAGCATCCGCGAGGCCAGGTCGTCGGACGGGTGCTCGGCCTTCTCCCGGACCAGGTCGAGCATCACGCCGAGCAGCCGCTGCGCACCGGCCGGGGCGTCCGGTCCGCCGTCCAGCATCGCCAGCAGCCCGTCGATCAGGGCGGGCGCCTGCTCCTCGCTCAGTCCGAGCAGCCGGCAGAGCACCAGCAGCGGCATCCGGTGCGCGTACTCGGCGACCAGGTCGGCCTCACCGCGCCCGGCGAACCCGTCGATCAGCCGGTCGGCGATCTCCTCGCAGTGCTTGCGCAGCTCGTACGGGTCGACGGCGGCCAACGCGTCCGTGACGGCCCGGGAGCGGCGCACGTGCTCCTCGCCCTCGGCGTACAGGATCGACGGCACCGGCGTCATCATCGGCCGCAGCGGCCAGTCCTCGGGGATGCCCTCCCAGGCGTTCCAGCGGGTGGAGTCCCGGCCGAACAACTGCGGCTGGCCGGTCACGAGTTGCAGCTCGCGGTAGCCGATCACCAGCCAGGCCGGGACGCCGCCGGCCAGCTCGACCGGGGCCACCGGGCCGTGGGCGGCCCGCAGCTCGCGGTAGAGCTGGGACGGGTCGGTCTGGAAGCGCGGCCCGTACAGCGGGGTGGCACCGGCGTGCGCCGGGCAGCCCGGCGGCGGGGTGGCGGCGGGCTCGGTCACGGGGTGCTCTCCTCGTACGGGGACGGGTCGGTGGGACCGGCGGCGAACAGCGCGACCGGCGGTGCGGCGTCCGGTCGGGCGGGCGGGCGACCGGCGTCCGGCACGGCCGTGCCCGAGGCCTCCACCCGGGCGGCCAGGTGGCGGACCAGCTCGATCAGTACCTGCTTGCTCGACTCCCGGTCGCGCGCGTCGCAGTCCACCAGCGACACCTCGGCGGGCAGGTCGAGCGCCGCGCGGACCTGCTCCAGGGAGTGGCTCGGCTCGCCGAAGTTGTTGCGGGCCACGATGAACGGCGTGCCGTGGTGCTCCAGCCGGTCGATGGCGTACCAGGACTCCTCCAGCCGCCGGGTGTCCACCAGGACGACCGCGCCGAGCGCGCCGCTGAACAGCCGGTCCCAGAGGAACCAGAAACGTTCCTGGCCCGGCGCACCGAACAGGTACAGCACCTGGCTCGCGGAGAGCGTGATCCGGCCGAAGTCGAACGCGACCGTGGTGGAGCGCTTGCCCCAGGCGCCCGAGGGGTCGTCGATGCCCTCGCCCGCCTTGGTCATCGTCTCCTCGGTGTTCAGCGGACGGATCTCGCTGACCGCACCGACCAGGGTGGTCTTGCCGACGCCGAACCCGCCGACCACGACGATCTTCAGCGCGTTGTCGGCGGTACCGCGCAGCGGGGTGCGCCGGGCCGCGGGGGCCGCGGAACCGGCGGCGGGGAAAGCGGCGCCGGCGGGGGAAGCGGCCCGGGCTGCGGGGGTCTCAGAGCTGTTGGAGTCCATGCAACACCTGCTTCAGCGTGTCGAGATCGGGCAGCCGGGCCTTGTGGGGGGCGAACCGGGGGTGCCGGGCGGTGACCGCCCCCGACTCCAGCAGGTCGCCGAGCAGGATCTTCACCACCGAGACCGGCAGCGCCAGCTCCGCGGCGACCTCCACGACGGCCGTCGGGGCCTCGCACATCCGCAGGATCCGCGCGTGCTCCGACTGCATGCCCGGGGCCGGCTCCCGCTCGGCGACGATCAGGGTGACCAGGTCGAAGGCGTTCTCCGGGGAACGGCTGCGGCCGCGGGTGATGGTGTAGAGGCGGTCCGGGTCGTCGTCACGGCCCGGCATGACCGGCCGCCCGCTCATACCCGGGCGCTCTCTTGTGCCACCGCGCCCGCGTCCGCCCCGACTCCCGCGTCGTCGCGGGCCGGGGCACTGAGGTGGACACCGATCTGCTCGATCAGACCGTGCATGTTGTGGCCGACCACGCCCACGTCCGCCTCGTCGTCGGTGACCACGGCGAGGTGGGCGCCCTCACCCGCGGCCACGATGCAGAGGATGCCGCCGTGGAACTCGGTCATCGACTGCCGCACACCGCCGCTGCCGTCGCCGAACTCGATCGAGGCGCCGTGCGCCAGGCTCTGCATCCCGGAGGCGATCGCGGCCAGCTGGTCGGCCTGATCGGCGCTCAGCCCGGCGGTGTGGCAGATCCGGAGGCCGTCGGCCGAGAGCACCAGGGCGTGCCGGGAGCCGGGGGTGGCGGTCAGCAGGTTCTCCAACAGCCAGTCGAGGTCACGGTCGATAACGCTGCTCATCAGGAGTCCTTCTCGGTGACGGGGGAGGCGTCGGGCGTGGTGTCCGTGGTCGGCGTGGTGTCCGTGGTCGGTGCGGGTTCGGTGGCCGGTGCGCTGCCCGTGGCCGCTGCGGGCCCGGCGGTCGGCGCGCTGCCGCTCCCGGCCTGCTGGGCGGCGCGCCGGAAGGCGCCGAACCGCGCGGCGGCGCTCACCGCGTCGGTGCGTCCGGGCTTGACGGCGGGGGCCGCCGCAGTGGTGGCGGTAGCGAGCGTCTGCCCGCGGCGGCGCTGCGGCAGGCCGCTGTCGGCGATCTGCGCGGGAGCGGGAGCGGAGGCAGGCGCAGAGGCCGGCGCGGAGGCGGCCGGGGCAGGCGTGAGCGCCGGGCGTGAGGGTGCCGGCGCCGCCGCCCGGGCCCGGGCGGGCGCCTCGACCGGCCCCGGCACGGACGCCGGGGCGGGGTGCGTCACCAACTGCTGCGGGATGAGCATCACCACCCCCGTGCCACCGCGCGCCGACGGCCGGAAGGAGATCTGCAGCCCGTACTTGCGGGCCAGCGAGCCGACCACCGCGAGGCCGAGCCTGGTCCCCGCCGTGAGCGCGGTGAGATCCAGGGGCTCGGTGGAGACGGCCCGCTCGGCCCGGCGCAGCCAGCTCTCGCTCAGCCCGAGGCCGCTGTCCTCGACGGTGACCGCCAGCCCGGCCGGCACCTCCTCGACGTAGACGTGCACCTCGGCCGGCGGAGCGGAGAAGTTGGTGGCGTTGTCCAGCAGTTCGGCGAGCGCGTGCATCACGCCCTCGGCGGCGAACCCGGCCACGGCGGCCGTGCTGGCGTTGTGCAGCCGGACGCGCTGGTAGGCGCCGATCCGGCCGAGCGCACCGCGCAGCACCGACTCCACCGCGATCGGCTTGGCCCATCGCCGCCCCGAGCGGGCGCCGGTGAGCACCGCGATGCTGTCGGCCATCCGGCCGGCCTGCGCCGTGGAGTGGTCCAGCCGCAGCAGGTCGCCGAGGACCTCCTCGTCGTGCCGGTGCTGCATCTCGCGCAGCTCGGCGTGCATGCTCGTGGCGAGCGCCTGGACGCGCCCGGCGGCGGTCGCGCAGACCGCGAGCGCGGCAGCCCGCAGCCGTTCGCCCCGGCCGATCTCCTCGGCGAGTGCCCGCAGCAGCGCGTACTGGGGGTGCGTACGGTGCGCCGCGAGCGCGCTGTCCACGGACGCGCCGTCCCGGAGCTTCTTCACCACCTCGGGCAGGACCGACCCGGCGAGCCGGTCCAGCGCGGCCCGCGCGGCCTCCAGCTCGGCCCCCAACCGGGCCAGCTCGGTGTGCGCGGCCTCGACCTGGGCCTCGGCGCCCGCCTGCTCGGTCCGGGCCGCCTCCCGGGCGGTGTCGGCGGCGGTGGCCCGCTCCCTGGCCGTCGCCTCGGCGGACTCGGCGGTGGCGGCCCGGCCGAGCGCCGTCCTGGTCTCGTCCTGCTGCGCGGCGAGTTCCCGCGCCAGCCGGCGGGAGCGTTCGGTGGCGGTGGCCGCCAGTCCGACCGCGATCAGGAAGAGCGCCGCGACCGCGCAGACCGCGGCGACGGTCAGTGGCTGATGCGCCGCCAGGGCCCGGCCCACCGCGACCGGGGCGGCGACGCCCGCCAGCAGGACGGCCGCCGCGGTGAGGGCCGCGGTACGCGGGGCCGGGCGCCGGAGCGCCCTGCCGTCGGGGCTGGTGCGTTCTCTCATCGATGCGGTCCTCGGCAGCGGCGGGCGTCGACGGGCGGACGCCGACAGCGGGGCGGGCGAACGCGCGACCGCCCGGCCGACGTAGTGAAACGTCTCCGGGCGGCTGATCGGTTCACACTTTCGGCCGATCATATCCATTCAGCTACCGCCCTCAACCGGCAAGTTGACGGACAGTGCTGTTCGTTCACGCCTCGTGCACCGATTGGCGACCAAGTCGCCGCACCCCGATCAACTCAAGGTGGCATCCACCGCCCGGCGCAGCGCGGCGAAGTCCAGCCCGTGATCGGCGATGACCCTGGCGCCGAGCCCGTCACCCTCCCGGATCACCCCGAGCAGGAGGTGCCCGACGGCGATGTGGCCGGACTTCAGCCGCAGCGACTCGCGCAGGGACAGCTCCAGCACCTTCTTCGCCCGGGGCGTGAACGGCACCCGCCCGCCCTTGGACTCGGCGCGGAACCAGCCCCGCCGCCTCGACTCCGCGCCCTCCACGGGGGCGTCCAGCGCACCCTCCCCGAACGCCGACTCGACGGCCTCCCGGACGGCGTCCAGGTCCACCCCGATCGCCGCCAGCGCCTCCGCGTCGTCGGCCCCGCCGAGCAGGCGGCGCACCGCCCGCTGCACGGTGGCGTGATCCAGCCCCGCCTCGACCAGGACGGCCGCCGCCGGATCCTGCGGCATCGCCACGACGGCCAGCAGCAGGTGCTCCGTCCCGATCTGCCCGTGCCTGAGCTGCGCCGCCTCCTGGCCCGCCTGGCCCACCACGCGCCGCGCATCGTCGGTGAAGCGCTCGAACATCACTCAGCCTCCGTCCTTCTCGCTCCCGGAACCCCCGGAACCCCGCCGGGCGTACTTCTTGTGCACCGCCTGCCTGGTCACCCCGAGACAGACCGCGATGTCCTGCCAGGACCACCCCTGTTCGCGGGCGTTCCCGACCTGCAGACCCTCCAGGCGATCGGCCAGGTCGCGCAGCGCCCGGACCGCCCGGAGCCCCACGGCAGGGTCCCGACTGCTCGCGGCCGCCGCGAGCTCTCCGTTCTCGCTCATGATGTCAACCTAGGTTGACGCCCGCCGACTGTCAACCCTGGTTGACACCATCGCGTCGCGAACCGCACCGGCGATGCCCCCTTCGAAGCCCCCGCACGCCTCGGTGCGGCGCGCACCCGACGGCACCCCGCACCGGGCCCTCCCCACGCAAAGAGGCGGGGCGAGGACCCGTGAAGGTCCTCGCCCCGCCTCGGATGTCAGCCGTCAGCGGCCGTCATCCCGTGCCGAACTCGGTCAGCTGCAGCCGCTGGTGGAGCCGCAGCCCTCGCAGAGGTAGCAGCTGCCGGCGCGGCGCATCTTGGTGCCGCAGGAGAAGCAGAGCGGCGCGTCGGCGTTGAGGCCGAGCTGGATCTCCAGCAGCTCCGTCGAGTTGTGGGCCTGGGCCGGAGTGGCCCGGGGGGCCTCGACGGCCGGCGCGGGCCTGGCCGCCGGGGCGGCCGGAGCCGCCGGGGCCACCGGCGCGGACTGGGCCAGGGTCTCGGTGTCCAGCTCCTCGGCCTCCAGCGGCTCGTAGGAACCCGTCTCCAGGTGGCGCTGGCGCTCCTCGACGGAGTGGATGCCGAGCGCGGAACGGGTCTCGAACGGCAGGAAGTCCAGCGCCAGGCGGCGGAAGATGTAGTCGACGATCGACTGCGCCATCCGCACGTCCGGGTCGTCGGTCAGACCGGCCGGCTCGAAGCGCATGTTGGTGAACTTCGAGACGTAGGTCTCCAGCGGCACGCCGTACTGCAGGCCGACCGAGACGGCGATCGAGAAGGCGTCCATCATGCCCGCGAGGGTCGAGCCCTGCTTGGACATCTTCAGGAAGACCTCGCCGAGGCCGTCGTCCGGGTAGGAGTTGGCGGTCATGTAGCCCTCGGCGCCACCGACCGTGAAGGAGGTGGTGATGCCCGGGCGACCCTTGGGCAGACGCTTGCGGACCGGGCGGTACTCGACGACCTTCTCGACCGCGGCGACGGGGGCCGCCTCGGGCTTGGCCTCGACGGCCGCGGGGGTCTTGGTCTTCGCCGAGAGCGGCTGGCCGACCTTGCAGTTGTCGCGGTAGATGGCCAGTGCCTTCACACCGAGCTTCCAGGCCTCGAAGTAGATCTCCTCGATCTCTTCGACGGTGGCGCTCTCCGGCATGTTGACCGTCTTGGAGATGGCGCCGGAGATCCACGGCTGGATCGCCGCCATCATCCGAACGTGCCCCATCGGGGAGATGGAGCGCTCGCCCATCGCGCAGTCGAAGACCTCGTAGTGCTCGGTCTTCAGGCCGGGCGCGTCCACCACGTTGCCGTGCTCGGCGATGTGGGCGACGATCGCCTCGATCCGCTCGTCCTGGTAGCCGAGCCGCTTGAGGGCGCGCGGCACGGTGCCGTTGACGATCTGCATGGAGCCGCCGCCGACGAGCTTCTTGAACTTGACCAGCGCCAGGTCGGGCTCGACACCGGTGGTGTCGCAGTCCATCATCAGGCCGATGGTGCCGGTCGGCGCGAGCACCGACGCCTGGGCGTTGCGGAAGCCGTTCTGCTCGCCGAGGCGCAGCACGTCCTGCCAGGTCTCGGTGGCGGCGGCCCAGACCGGGGCGTCCAGCTCGTCGACCGCGACGGCGGCGACCGAGGCGTCCGCGTGCTGCTTCATGACCTCGCGGTGCGGGGCGGCGTTGCGCGCGTAGCCGTCGTACGGGCCGACCACGCCGGCGAGTTCGGCGCCGCGGCGGTAGGCGGTGCCGGTCATCAGCGAGGTGATGGCGCCGGCCAGGGCGCGGCCGCCCTCGCTGTCGTACGCGTGGCCGGTGGCCATCAGCAGCGCGCCGAGGTTGGCGTAGCCGATGCCCAGCTGGCGGAAGGCGCGGGTGGTCTCGCCGATCTTCTCGGTCGGGAAGTCGGCGAAGCAGATGGAGATGTCCATCGCGGTGATGACCAGCTCGACGACCTTCGCGAAGCGCTCGGCGTCGAAGGAGTCGTCGTCGCGCAGGAACTTCATCAGGTTGAGCGAGGCGAGGTTGCAGCTGGAGTTGTCCAGGTGCATGTACTCGGAGCAGGGGTTGGAGGCGTTGATCCGGCCGGACTCCGGGCAGGTGTGCCAGCGGTTGATGGTGGTGTCGTACTGGATGCCGGGGTCGGCGCAGGCCCAGGCGGCCTCGGCCATCTTGCGGAAGAGCTTCTTCGCGTCGACGGTCTCGATGACCTCGCCGGTCATCCGGGCGCGCAGGCCGAATTCGGTGCCGTTCTCGACGGCGGTCATGAATTCGTCGTTGACGCGGACCGAGTTGTTGGCGTTCTGGTACTGGACGGAGGCGATGTCGTCGCCGCCGAGGTCCATGTCGAAGCCCGCGTCGCGCAGGGCCCGGATCTTCTCCTCCTCCTTCACCTTGGTCTCGATGAAGGCCTCGACGTCGGGGTGGTCGACGTCCAGCACGACCATCTTGGCCGCCCGGCGGGTGGCGCCGCCGGACTTGATGGTGCCGGCGGAGGCGTCGGCGCCGCGCATGAAGGAGACCGGGCCGGAGGCGTTGCCACCGGAGGAGAGCAGTTCCTTGGAGGAGCGGATCCGGGAGAGGTTGAGGCCGGCGCCGGAGCCGCCCTTGAAGATCATGCCCTCTTCCTTGTACCAGTCGAGGATCGACTCCATGGAGTCGTCGACGGCCAGGATGAAGCAGGCGCTGACCTGCTGGGGCTGCTTGGTGCCGACGTTGAACCAGACCGGCGAGTTGAAGCTGAACACCTGGTGGAGGAGGGCGTAGGTCAGCTCGTGCTCGAAGGTCTCGGCGTCACCGGGGGTGGTGAAGTAGCCGTTCTTCTCGCCGGCGGCGCGGTAGGTGAGCACCACGCGGTCGATGATCTGCTTGAGGCTCCACTCGCGCTGCGGGGTGCCGACGGCGCCGCGGAAGTACTTGGACGTGACGATGTTGACGGCGTTGACCGACCAGAAGTCGGGGAACTCCACGCCGTACTGCTCGAAGTTGATCGAGCCGTCGCGCCAGTTGGTCATGACGACGTCGCGCCGCTCCCAGCGGACGTCGTCGTAGGGGTGGACGCCAGGGGTGGTGTGGATGCGCTCGATCCGCAGGCCGCCCTTGGGGGCCTTGCCGGCACCCTTGGTCGCGGCCTTGTCGGACTTCGACCCGCGTGCGGAACCGCTCGTGGTGTCTGTCACTTCTCGCTCCTCCTCCTGGGCAAACGCCCAAAGTGCCCCGAAAAGTCCGGGCACCGCTGGTTCGTCTTCCGGTGTGCGGACAGGCGACGACCTGCCTGTTTCCGCACGGTTTGTAGTGTTCTGTGCACCGTTTCCGGGCACACGTCGGCCCCGGGGGGCCGGTGCGACCGGTGTGGCTGGTGGCCCCGGAGGGCCGGTGTGGCGGGCGGCCCCGCAGGACCGCCGGTGCCGGGCCGGGCCTCCTAGGGCGCGGCGGCGGGGACGGGCACGCAGGCACCGTCCGCCTCGGGGACGGGCCGCTCGGCGCGGAGTTCCGCGATGGCGGCCTCGAAGTCTTCAAGTCCGTCGTACGCCTGGTAGACGCTGGCGAAGCGCAGGAAGGCGACGACGTCGAGCTGCTTGAGCGGTCCGAGTATGGCCAGACCCACGTCGTGGGTGGTGAGCTCGGACTTGCCGGTGGCCCGCACGCACTCCTCGACCTTCTGGCCGAGCTGGGCGAGGGCGTCCTCGGTGACCGGGCGGCCCTGACAGGCCTTGCGGACTCCGGAGATGACCTTCTCCCGGGAGAACGGCTCGGTGACGCCGCTGCGCTTGATGACCATCAGTGCGGCCGTCTCCACCGTGGTGAAGCGGCGGCCGCAGTCCGGGCACTGCCGACGACGGCGGATCGAGCTGCCGTCTTCGGTGGTCCGGCTGTCGACGACGCGGCTGTCGGAGTGCCGGCAGAAGGGGCAGTGCACCTGAAGATCCCTCCCGGGCAGGACGTGCGGACGTGTCGAGTCTATGCGATGAGGACCCGGCACCGCCAAGCCGATCACACGACCGTGACCACTAGTACTGGGCACGGAGAGGACTGTAGCCACTACATGTAGGCCTTCGGGGGAAGCAGCGCCCCTGGCGTGTCGGCGCCGATTAGACTGCCGGAGTCGACTTCGAGTCGAACATTTAATCGATGTACAACAAAGCCTTGATCGAGTCAGCCAACTCCCGAATAATTCACTCGAACGTGTGTTTGGCGCAACCTTTCGATAGGAGGTGCCGTTGGGCTGGAAAAGGGGAGAGGACAGCCGTCGAGAGGGGCCGCCGTGAACACGATCGAAAGCAACACCATCCCGGTGCAGGAACACTCCCAGCTCAAGGTGGGGCAGCGCACCACGAATCAGCAGAGTGTGGACAGCATGGACCGTAGCGAAGAACACCGCCTCTCCGGCCAGGCCATTTCCAACACGAGCCGCGTCCCCGACCAACCGATCGAGCACGCACCCGTGTTGGACGACACCCATCCGGTCCCCGCGCGCTCGATGCCCGGCCGCCCCCCGGGCATCCGGACCGACGAGGCCGGGCTGACCGAGCGCCAGCGGCGGGTGATCGAGGTCATCCGGGACTCGGTCCAGCGCCGCGGCTACCCGCCGTCCATGCGGGAGATCGGCCAGGCCGTCGGCCTGTCCAGCACCTCCTCGGTCGCCCACCAGCTGATGGCCCTGGAGCGCAAGGGCTTCCTGCGCCGGGATCCGCACCGCCCGCGCGCCTACGAGGTCCGCGGTGTCGAGGTGGCCCGCCCCAACACCGCCGAGACGGCCGGGCGGCCGTCCACCTCGTACGTGCCGCTGGTCGGGCGGATCGCCGCCGGCGGGCCGATCCTGGCCGAGCAGACGGTCGAGGACGTCTTCCCGCTGCCGCGCCAGCTGGTCGGCGAGGGCGAACTGTTCGCGCTCACGGTGCGCGGGGACTCGATGATCGAGGCCGCCATCTGCGACGGCGACTGGGTGACCGTCCGCCGCCAGCCGGTCGCCGAGAACGGCGACATCGTGGCCGCGATGATCGACGGCGAGGCCACCGTGAAGCGTCTCAAGCGCGAGGACGGCCGGATCTGGCTGATGCCGCACAACCCGGCGTACGAGCCGATCAACGGCGACAACGCGACCATCCTGGGCAAGGTCGTCGCCGTCCTGCGCCGCCTCTGAGCCGCCCGGTACGGCGCACACCGGGAAGGGGCTCCACCGCGCGGTGCGGGGAGCCCCTCCGGCGCGCCCGGGCGCCGGCCGCCGCAGGGCGGTGGCCGGCTCAGCCCCGCTTGACCACCGGCCGGACCGGCGCCGCCGAGGCGTCGATCGCCGCCAGCGAGCGGCGCACCTGGTTGCGGTCGGTGGTGTACCAGAACTCCGGCATCGAGGAGCGGAAGAAGCTCCCGTACCGCTTGGTCTCCACCCGAGGGTCCAGCACCGCCACCACACCGCGGTCGTCCGCCGCGCGCACCAGCCGGCCCGCGCCCTGCGCCATCAGCAGCGCCGCATGGGTGGCCGCGACGGCCATGAAGCCGTTCCCGCCGCGCTGTTCGACGTCCCGCTGGCGGGCGCTCATCAGCGGGTCGTCCGGGCGCGGGAACGGGACCCGGTCCATCACCACCAGCTGGCAGGCCGAGCCGGGCACGTCCACGCCCTGCCAGAGCGAGAGGGTGCCGAACAGGCAGGTGGTCGCGTCCGAGGCGAACTCGCGGATCAACTCGCCCAGGGTGTCCTCCCCCTGCAGCAGGATCCGGTTGTCCAGCCTCTCCCGCATCGCCTCGGCGGCGGCCTGCGCGCCGCGCATCGAGGAGAACAGGCCGAGCGTCCGCCCGCCGGCCGCGCCGATCAGCTCGGCCAGCTCGTCCAGCATGTCGGGGCGCTCCGGGTCCCGCCCCGGCTCGGCCAGGTGCCGCGCGACGTAGAGGATGCCCTGCTTGGGGTACTTGAACGGCGAGCCGACGTCGATGCCGCGCCAGTGCGGCACCGGGTCCTCGCCGAAGGCGGCCTCGGGGGTGCCCCCCGCGGCTCGCTCGTCCGGCAGCCGGGCCTCCGAGGGCAGGCCCACCGAGGCGGCGACACCGGTGAAGTCCCCGCCGAGCTTCAGCGTGGCCGAGGTGAGCACCACCGAGCGCTCCTTGTAGAGGCCCTCCCGCAGCAGCCCGGACACGCTCAGCGGGGCGACCCGCAGCGAGGCGGTGCCCAGCCCGTACCGGTCGCTGCGCTCGATCCAGACCACGTCGTACTCGGAGTCCGCCAGCAGCCGCTCGGCCGTCTCGTGCAGCGCCTCGGCGGAGGCCATCGCCTGCTTGCGCACGGCGTCCTCGTCGGTGAGCGCCTTGTCCCGCGTCTCGCCGAGCGAGGTGATCACCTGCCGGCTGGCGTCCCGGATCGCGGTGACCGCGTACGCCAGGTACTCGGGCAGCTCCTCGACCCGGCCGGGCTGGGCGGTCTCCATCAGGCCGTGGAAGTTCTCCGCGGCCCCCTGGAGGGCGTCCACCGCCTTCTCGTTGGCCAGCCTGGCGGCGCGCTTCACCGCCCGGTTGACCGCGCCGACGGTCAGCTCCGCGGTGGCCGCGCCGGTGACCCGGTTGACCAGCTCGTGCGCCTCGTCCACGATCAGCAGCCCGTGCTCGGGCAGCACCGGGGCCCCCTCGATGGCGTCGATCGCCAGCATCGCGTGGTTGGTCACCACGACGTCCGCCAGCTTCGCCCGTTCGCGCGCCTTCTCGGCGAAGCACTCCTGCCCGTACGCGCAGCGGGTGGCGCCCAGGCACTCCTTGGAGGTGACCGCGAGCTGGGCCCAGGCCTTGTCGGAGACGCCGGGGCTGAGGTCGTCCCGGTCGCCGGTCTCCGTCTCGTCCGCCCAGTCGCGCAACCGCAGGACGTCCTGGCCGAGCTTTCCGGTGGGGCCGCCGAGGGCGTCCACCGGGTCGAACAGGCCCTCGCCCTCCTCGCTCGGGGTGCCCTCGTTCGCCCGGTGCAGGCAGAGGTAGTTGGAGCGGCCCTTGAGCATCGCGAACAGCGGGCGGCGGCGCAGCACCGGGTGCAGCGCATCCACCGTCCGCGGCAAGTCCCGCTCGACCAGCTGGCGTTGGAGCGCCAGGGTGGCCGTGGCGACCACCACGCGGTCCCCGTGGGCGAGGGCCGGCACCAGGTAGGCGAGGGACTTGCCGGTGCCGGTGCCGGCTTGCACCAGCAGGTGCTCGCCGTGGTCGACGGCGTCGGCGACGGCCTCGGCCATCCGGACCTGGCCGGGGCGCTCGACGCCGCCGACGGCGGCCACGGCAGCGTGCAGCAGCTCGGGGAGCTGGGCCCGCGGGACGGCCTCGACCGCACCGTCGGCGGCCGACTCGTCGGCGTCGTCGTCGGCGGGGAGCTGGGATTCGGAGTCGTTCGTCATGACCCACCCAGCCTACGGGGCGGGGGTGACAATCCGGCCCCGTCGGCCGTGCGGCACCGCGGTCCCCGGGGCGCCCAGCACATTGGCGACGGTGCCGTGCCGGGCCGCGTGCGGGCGGTGCGGGCGGTCCCCGTAGCCGTCGAGCAGCAGCCGGTTCCGGTTGAGACAGAGCCGGTCGATCCGCGGGCGGAACAGGTCGAAGAGCTCGAACCGCTCGCGCAGCTCGGGGAAGCGCTCCTGGTAGCGGAGGATCTCGGCCCGCAGCAGCGCCCAGAACTCGGCCTCCGGCAGCCCGGTCTGCGCCTCCAGCAGCGGGGCCAGGTAGCGGTAGACGCCGATGAACAGGCCGGAGTGGAGGAACTGGCAGAGGCCCTGCGGGTCCTCCCGCAGCAGCACCTCGGCCACCTCGGCGGGCAGGTCGCGCAGCTCGGGCAGCTCCTGGTCGCTGAGGTTGACGTCGTCGACGAAGTCCTTGACCGCGAGCCGGGCCGGGGCCTCCCGCCCGTCGAAGACCACGATGGCGTTCTCGCCGTGCGGGGAGAAGACCAGGCCGTACCGGTAGAGGAAGTGCAGCAGCGGAGGCAGCATCGCGGCGAACAGCCGGGCCGTCCACGCGGCGGGGGTGAGGCCCGAGCGGGCGATCAGCTCGGCGGCCAGCGCACGCCCGTCGGAGCCGGTCTGCAGCAGCGCCGCCAGGGTGCGGGCGCGCTCGCCGCCCTCCAGACAGGGGCCGAGCGGCTCGCGCCAGATCGCGCCCAGCAGCTCCTTGTACTGGTAGGGCGCCTCCGGCAGCTCGCGGTAGAGCGGGTGGTCGACGGTGACCGAGGCGATCTCGCCGAGCAGGACGACGCGGCACTCGTCCCGCAGGAACGGATCGGCCTGCCGGAGCCCGTGGATCCAGGCGGTCACCGCGGGCGCGGCCAGCGTGCGCTCGGTCGGCAGGCCGCGCCAGACCAGGGTGTTGAGGATGGCGAGCGGCAGTTTGACGGTGCAGCGGTCGGGCCGGCTCCGGTTGAAGAAGGACCGGATGGACTGCTGCGGCAGCCGCAGGTCGCCGTCGGTGGGCAGCGGGACGATCTCGCCGCTCGCGATCCACGGGGCGAACAGCGGGACGACGGTCTCGTCCCACTGCCAGGGGTGCACCGGCAGCAGCAGGTAGTCGTCCGCGTCCGGGCCGAGGGCGGCGCGCAGGGCGCCGGGGTCGTCGAGTTCGCGCGCGTACAACTGCTCGGGATCGGCGAGGGCGGGGACGCCGCGGTACTGCGCCAGCCGGCGGTGGACGGCGATCCAGGGCAGCGGCAGCGGGGTGCGAGCCTCCGGGGCCCAGCGGGCGGCGTCGGTGGCGGAGAAGCCGAGCCGGCCCTTGTTGGGGACGATCCAGGGGTGGCCGCTCTGCCGGCCCTCCAGCTCGGGGTGGTCGAGGTCGGCGAGCTCGGCGGCGGTGAGCGCGGTGGCGAGCTGGTGGGCGTCGGAGATCAGCGTGGCGGTGAGCTCGCGGATCAGGTGGCCGGTGGTGTCGCCGCGCAGGCCGAGGGCGTGCCGGGCGTACGGGAGGAACCGCAGCGGGTCCAGGCCGTCCGCCCGCGAGCAGCACACCGAGTCCGGGACGACCTGCCAGCTGCCGTAAGCGCCGCGGCCGGCGGTGAACCGGTACTCGGCCTCGGGCAGTCGGAGCAGGTAGCGGCCTGGCCCGTCGGGGACGGGGGTGATCAGCTCCTCGTAGGCGAACTCGCCCAGCATCTTGGCCAGCAGCGCGCGGCCGGCCCGCTGCCAGTGCCCGGCGGTGAGCTGCGGGGGCAGGTACAGCGGGGGTTCAGCGGCCGGCGGTTGCGGCACGGGTCCACTCCTGGGGTCGCGGAACGGCGGGGACGTCCGCGGTGGCGGCGACGTCGCCCATGGCGGGGGCGGTGGGGGCGGCGGGACCGACGGGGGTGGCGGCCGCGCCGGGTGGTGCGAAGCCGGTCCACGCGGTGCGTTCGGGCAGCCGGTGGACGGTCCGGCCGGCGACGGCGTTGAGGATCACGGCGGCCCGGTGGGCGCCGAGCCCCAGATCGGGGGTGCCGACGCCATGGGTGTGCAGCTCGGCGTTCTGCACGTACAGCCCGCCGGCGAGGTCGGGGAGCGTCGCGACCCGGTGGTCGAGGTCGATCCGGTAGCGCCCGGCCGCGTCCCAGTCGATCAGGTGGGCGAGCGGATCCAGTGCGGCCGGGCGGGCGGCGCGGTAGCCGGTGGCGAGCACCACGGCGTCGGTGCGCAGCACGTGCTCGGCGCCGGAGTCGGTGTGCCGGCAGCGGAGTTCGAGGCCGCCGCACGGGCCCGGCCGGGCGTCGGTGACGGCGGTGCCGGGGGTGATCTCGACGGGGGCGTCGTCGATCGGCCGGCCGATGGTCCGCTCGTACAGGTGGTCGTGGATCTGGGCGAGCGTCTCGGCGCTGGCGGCCTTGTGCAGCTGCCACTGGGCCTCGACCAGGGTGTCCCGGACCGGCCCGGGCAGACCGTGGAAGTAGCGGGTGTAGTCGGGTGTGAAGTGCTCCAGCCCGAGCTTGGAGTACTCCATCGGCGCGAGCGCCCTGGTCCGGGTGAGCCAGCGCAGCCGGACCCCCTCCCCCGCGCGCCGCAGCAGGTCGAGGAAGACCTCCGCGCCGGACTGCCCGCTGCCGACGACGGTGATGTCGCGGGCGTCGTCCAGGGCGTCCCGGCGGTCCAGGTAGTCGGCGGAGTGGAAGGCCCGGGGGTGGCCGTCGAGGGCGGTGAAGGCCCCGGGCAGGACCGGCCGGGTGCCGACGCCGAGCGCGAGGTTGCGGGCGTGCACCTCGGTGCGCCGGCCGGTGGCGGTGTCGCGCAGTTCGACCCGGTAGAGCGTGCCGTCCCGGTGCAGCGCGGTCACCTCGGTGCCGAAGCGGCAGTTGTCGAGCCGCTCGGCGGCCCAGCGGCAGTAGTGGTCGTACTCGCGGCGGGGCAGCTGGAAGCGCTCGGCGAAGTAGAACGGGAAGAGCCGGTCCTGCTCGCGCAGGTAGTTGAGGAAGGACCAGCGGTTGGTCGGGTCGACCAGGGAGACCAGGTCGGCGAGGAACGGCACCTGCATCCGGGCCCCGTCGACCAGCATCCCGGGGTGCCAGCGGAACTCCGGGCGCTGGTCGCAGAAGAGCGTGCGCAGGCCCGGGACGGGCTCGGCGAGTGCGGCGAGCGAGAGGTTGAACGGGCCGATGCCGACGCCGAGCAGGTCGTACGGCGCGGGTCGGGCTGCTGGGGTGTCCATGGGGTCGGAGGTGTCCTCGGCGGGGTCGGTCGCGGGCGGGCGGGGTACGGGCGGGCGGGCTCGGTCAGGCGGTGGCCGGTCGTGGTCGGGTGGCGGGGCCCGGGCCGACGAACCGCCGGTCGGGGCTGAGGTCAGGGCGGCGGTCGGGGTGCCGGTCGCGGTCGCGGACCATCAGCGCCGCCCGCTTGTCGGGCAGGTCGAGTTCGGCGACCCGGGAGAACCCGGCCCGCTCGAAGGCCCGGACCGACCGCACGTTCCGGACGTCGGGTTCGGCGACCACCCGCCCGCAGCGCGGCCGCACCCGCAGGATGCGGTCGGCCAGCGCGGCGAGCAGGGTGGCACCCAGGCCGCGCCCCCGGCTGTCGGCGGGGCCGAGCAGCAGGTGGACGCCGGTGTCATGGGGCCGGGCGGGGTAGTGCGCGGCGAGCGGGTCGAGGTCGGCGCGGTAGATCTCCCAGTAGCTCATCGCCGTGCCGTCCAGCAGCCCCAGACAGGGCAGGCTGCGGCCGTCGCCGTCGAGCTGGGCACGCACGTGCCGTTCGGTGGTGGCCGGCGGCCCGGCGAGCTCCCAGAAGGCGGCGGTCTCGGGGTCGTTCATCCACCCGGCGAGCAGCTCCAGGTCGGCGGGCAGCCGGACGGGGCGGAGCCGGAACTCACCGGCGCCGGTGGGCATCGCGCCCCACCCGGGCACCCCGTCGGGACGGCCGCCGGGACCGCTCGCGGGGGAGGTCACGCGCCGGCCACCGGGTTCGGGATGTCGACGTAGACGGACTGCGTGGCCACCGGCCCGACCAGTTCGTCCAGGCCGTTGATCCGGGTCAGCAGGTTGGCCTTGCAGGGCAGCGTGGCGGCGTCCAGCAGGAGCCCGGGCAGCGCGGAGCCGGTGGCTGCGGCGCGCGGTCCGGACAGGAAGCCGCGCAGGGCGGCCAGCAGCACCGACTCGTCGGCCAGCCGCTGCGAGCCGAAGGCGCCGATCAGGCCGAGGACGTGGTTGATGCCGAGGTAGTAGGCGAAGTGGTGGTCGATCACCTCGTCGGCGAGGAACGTGTCGCTGCGGGAACCGAGCCCGGGCAGCCGGGTGGTGAGCCGGTCGGCGGCGCTCTGCCGGTAGTAGAAGCCCTGGTTGTCGCGGTAGCGGCCGCCCTGCGGCCAGCCGTCGGCGTCGAGCAGGACGAGACTGTTCTGCTGGTGCGCCTCCAGCGCGATGCCGGCCCGGCCGTCCAGCCAGAGGACGGGCAGGACGACGGCGTCCAGATAGCGCAGGAACCATTCAGCGGCCACGGTGGGCAGCGGTCGGCCACAGCGCGCGGCGAGCGCGCGCAGGGTGTCGCCGAGCCGCGACGGCACGGTGTCGCCGGTGCCGAGCGGCTGTTCGGCGACCAGCCCGGCCACGCAGAGGGCGCGGTCGCCGGGGGCGAAGGGCTGGGCGCGCAGCACGGTGTCCAGGCCGCCCGGGTCGCCTAGCGCGGGGTGGTCGACCCCGATCCAGGCCGGATCGCGGACGATGTCGAAGCCGGGGTGGGCGGCCCGCCACTCGGCGGCCAGGCCGCTCTCCAGCAGGCGGTGCATCTCCAGACCGCGGTGGAGCTCCTTGCGGAGGTTCTCCCGGCGGGAGTTGGTGATCCGCAGGCCGAGCGAGAGCTTCAGCATCCAGGGTGTGCCGGGCCGGTAGACGGTGCGCACCGAGGAGGTCGGGTACCAGGATTCGCCGGCCGGGCCGAGGTCGCGCAGCCGCCCGTCGGCGAGCAGTTCGGCGACGGCCGGGCGCAACGCGAGCTCGCGGGCCTGCCAGGGGTGCAGCGGCAGGGCGGCCGTACCGGGCGGCAACAGGGACCGGTCGCCGAGGAGTTGGGCGGTGATCCGGTCGGCGCTCTCGGTCACGGCCGAGCCGGCCGCGAGCAGGTCGCGGTCGACGGCGTACCAGTGGAGCCGGAAGGAGCCGTGGAGTTCCGGGGAGTACGCGGCGCTCTGCGCGGGTCCGAGGCCGTCGCGGCTCTTGGGGGTGGGGTGCAGCGGGTGGCCGAGCAGCAGGGACTGTTCGGCGGCGAGGAAGTGCGAGCCCTCCGGCCCGCCGGGGGCGGCGGCGGTGCGGCGGTGGGCGAGGATGTCGGCGGTGCGGACCACCGAGTCGGCGACCCGGGCGGCGAGGTCGGCGACCTGGCCGGGGTCGGGCCGGACGGCGGCCGCGGCGGCGAGCAGGGCGGCGGCGGTGACGGCGTCCACCGGGGCGGCGCCGCCGTCCTCGCCGACCGCGAGGGCGGCCGGGCCGAAGCGGTGCCAGCCGGCCGGCGACCAGTAGCGGACCGGTGCCAGCAGGTGGGCGGCGGCGCCCAGAACGGCGATCCGCAGCCGCCCGTCCGCCCCGGGAACGGCCCCGGTCTCCCGGGCCCAGCAGCGCAACAGGGCCTCCAGGGCGGCCTGTTCGGCGGCGACGGCCGGGTCCGGGTGGAGCAGCGGGTCGGGCCGGCCCGGGCGGACCGCGGCAGGCCGGCCCGGGGCGGGCTGGACCGCCGCCGGGGCGGGCTGGGCCGGGGCGGGCTGGCGCATCGGGGCTTCGGGCGGGGCTCCGGTGAGGGCGGTGCTCAAGGCTGCTCCTTGGGGCGCGTGGGGTGCGGACGCGCGCTGGTGGTGGAGAGGGTGTGGCGGGCGCTCGCACCGTCGCGTCAGGTAAGGGTTACCTATCCCTGACGGGTGATCACAAGAGCTGCTCACTCGTCCGGGTGAAGAGCGGTGATAGTTCAACACTCAGGAGGGAGGACCTGCCGTGCCAACGAGACGGCCGGGCGTTCGTCACAGATCGGTGACCTCCGGCCGGCATCGCAACCCGGGGGTCGGCAAGTGCCGTCCTGATGGCCAGTGGGAGACTCCAAGGCGGCCGGCCGCCGCCGCCAGGACCATCAGGGGGAAGCGAACACCATGCCATCGATCCACCGGTCAGCCATGGCCGCGGCCCTTGCCGCCGGAACACTGCTCGCCGTGACCGCCTGCGGGCCGGACGGCCCCTCCGGCGGGGGAACCGCCGCACCGCCGCCGGCCTCGGCGGGCGGCACCGCCACCGGCACCAGTACCGGCGGCGGCGTGATCGGCGGCCTCACCCTGCCCTCGGGCATCCCGACCAGCCTGCTGGAGGGCCTGCCGAAGAACTGGGACGACCTGAAGAAGTGGAAGTTCGAGGACTGGGACAAGTGGGCCTCCCAGCACGTCTTCAACAACCCGATCGTGAAGGACTTCTGGAACCCGGACAAGATGGGCGACTCCAAGCCCGCCGACCCGGCCCCGCCCACCGCGAAGCCGACCGGCGACGCCGGGGTCACCGACCCGGAACCGGCGCCGGTCAAGGCCACGCCGGTGGCCCGCCCGTACACCAAGCAGCCGTCCGGCAAGGTGTTCTTCAGCGCCGACGGCGGCCGCGGCAACTGCTCGGCCACCGTGATCGCCGACCCGGCGCACCCCGGTAAGAGCAACCTGGTCTGGACGGCCGGGCACTGCGTCCACCCGGGCAAGGGCGGCGCGTTCTACAAGGACCTCGTCTTCGTTCCCGCGTACAACAACTCCGGTGCCTCCAGCGGCGGCAAGAAGGCCCCGCTCGCCGAGCTGGCACCGCTGGGCACCTGGTGGGCCAAGGACGTGGTGACCTCCCCGCAGTGGACGGTCGAGGGCGGCGGCACCGGTGACGCCGCCAGCCAGTACGACTTCGCCGTCATGCGGGTGCAGAACCAGAACGACACCGGCAAGTCGCTGGAGGAGGCGATCGGCGGCGCCGTCCCGGTCTGGTTCGACGCCCCGCGCGACCAGATCTCCGCCTCGGCCTGGGGTTACCCGCTCTACAAGCCCTTCGACGGGCAGGAGTTGTACAAGTGCGACGGCGGCAGGCCCGCCCGGCTCTCCTTCGACCCCAAGCGCCCGGCGATGCTCACCATCGGCTGCACCATGACCCAGGGCTCCAGCGGCGGAGGCTGGTTCGCCCCGATGCCGGACGGCAGGCTCGCGCTGGTCAGCAACACCTCCATCGGCACCCAGGACCACACCTCGCTGAGCGGCCCGTACCTGGAGACGGTCGCCAAGCAGGCCCTGGACTACATCTCCAGGAAGCAGAAGTAGCCGACACCGCGACGAAGACCACACGGGGACCGATCACCATGCCGAAGACCAGGGGCCGCGTCGCGTCGGCGGCCGCCGCACTCGCCGCACTCTCGCTCGCCGCGACCGCCTGCGGACCGGACGTCGCGGGCAGCACCGACGCCGCGACCACCCCGGCCGTGACCTCCACGACCGCCTCCGGCAAACCGGGCGCCGGGCTGCCCGGCAGCCTGCAGGAACTCGCCGGCTGGAAGCTCGACGACTGGGCGAGGTTCGTCAGCGAGAACGCCTTCACCAACGAGGTCGTCCAGGGCTTCTGGTCGATCGCCAAGATGGAGAACGCCAAGGGCCGGGCCACCCCGGAGTACTCGCACAAGACGGCGGGCAGCACGGTCCAGCGGGACGACCCGCCGGCGGCCATCGCGGCCAGGCCGCAGCAGCACCCGTACAGCCCGGCGACGGCGGTGGTCGGCAAGATCTTCATGTCCACGCCGGAGGGCGACTCGATGTGCTCGGGCACCGTGGTCTCCGACCCGGCCAACCCGGGCCGGAGCAACCTCGTCTACACCGCCGCGCACTGCCTGCACGACGGCAAGGGCGGCTCCTGGCTGAAGAACATCGTGTTCGTCCCCGGCTACAACCGCGACGGCCAGGCCAGCCGGGGCAAGCAGTACACCGAGCAGCAGGTGTCCCCGTACGGGCGGTGGACGGCGGTGCGCGCCCTGGTCTCGCCGACCTGGGTGAAGGAGACCGGTGTCGGCCCCAACTCCCAGTTCGACTACGGGATCATCCGGGTCCGCAACGAGAACGGCTCCGGCAAGTCCCTGGAGGAGACGGTCGGCAGCGCCGTCCCGATCTGGTTCAACGCCCCGCGCGAGCAGATCACCTCGGCCTTCTCCTACGGCTACCCGGCCGAGCGGCCGTTCGACGGCATGGAGCTCAACCACTGCGACTCCACCATCCGGCCGGTCAAGCTCTCCTTCGACCCGGCCCGCCCGCCGATGTACGTGATCGGCTGCACCATGACCGGCGGGTCCAGCGGCGGCGGCTGGTTCATCACCAAGGACGGCAAGCCGAACCTGATCAGCGTCAACTCGATCGGCAACCGCAACCCGTCCGAGTACATGGCCGGCCCCTCGCTGCAGGACCAGGCGAAGCAGGCCTTCGACTACTTCTCGAAGAACGCCAAGTAGCGCCCGCCGGGAACCCCGGCAACGCCGACGGGCCCCGGCCCTCCCTTCGCGGGAGGGCCGGGGCCCGTCGTCTGCCGGTCTCAGGCCTGCGAGCTCAGCGCCACCGTGTAGCGCTCCAGCTCGGCGGCCAGCTCGGCCGGCACCTTGGCGTGCAGCAGGGTGCCCTCGGCGGTGTGCTCGGTGGAGAGCAGCTCGCCCTCGGCGTGCACCCGGGAGACCAGGCCGCCCTGGGTGTACGGGACCAGCACCTGCACCTCGATCGCCGGGCGCGGCAGCTCGTCGTCGACGAGCTTCAGCAGCTCCTCGATGCCCAGGCCGCTGCGGGCCGACACCACGATGGCGTGCGGCTCGCGGCGCAGCAGGCGCTGCAGCACGATCGGGTCGGCGGCGTCGGCCTTGTTGATCACCACGATCTCCGGCACGTTCTGTGCGTCGACCGAGACGATCACCTCGCGGACCGCGGCCAGCTGCGTCTCCGGCTCGGGGTGCGAGCCGTCCACCACGTGCAGGATGAGGTCCGCGTCGGCGACCTCCTCCATGGTCGAGCGGAACGCCTCGACCAGGTGGTGCGGCAGGTGCCGGACGAAGCCGACGGTGTCGGCCAGGGTGTAGAGCCGGCCGCTCGGGGTCTGCGCCCGGCGCACCGTCGGGTCGAGGGTGGCGAACAGCGAGTTCTCCACCAGCACGCCCGCGCCGGTGAGCCGGTTGAGCAGCGAGGACTTGCCGGCGTTGGTGTAGCCGGCGATGGCCACGGACGGCACCTGGTGGCGCTTGCGCTCCTGGCGCTTGGTGTCGCGGCCCTTCTTCATGTCGGCGATCTCCCGGCGGAGCTTCGCCATCTTCTCGCGGATCCGGCGCCGGTCGGTCTCGATCTTCGTCTCACCGGGACCACGGGTGGCCATGCCGCCGCCGGACGAGCCGGAGCCACCACCACCCATCTGCCGGGAGAGCGACTGACCCCAGCCCCGCAGTCGCGGCAGCATGTACTGCATCTGCGCGAGCGAGACCTGCGCCTTGCCCTCCCGGGACTTGGCGTGCTGGGCGAAGATGTCCAGGATCAGGGCCGTCCGGTCGACGACCTTGACCTTGACCACGTCCTCCAGGTGGATCAGCTGGCCCGGGGTGAGCTCGCCGTCGCAGACCACGGTGTCGGCGCCGGTCGCCGCGACGATGTCGCGCAGCTCCTTGGCCTTGCCGGAGCCGATGTAGGTGGCCGCGTCGGGCTTGTCCCGGCGCTGGATGACACCGTCCAGCACCTCGGAACCGGCGGTCTCGGCGAGCGCGGCGAGCTCGGCCAACGAGTTCTCCGCCTCCTCGACGGTGCCGTCGGTCCAGACACCGACCAGCACCACGCGCTCCAGACGGAGCTGGCGGTACTCG
Organism: Kitasatospora sp. NPDC058218; assembly: GCF_042882445.1. Lineage (NCBI taxonomy): Bacteria > Bacillati > Actinomycetota > Actinomycetes > Kitasatosporales > Streptomycetaceae > Kitasatospora > Kitasatospora sp. NPDC058218. The sequence continues at coordinate 101,077 of NZ_JBHVWC010000015.1, forward strand.
ACCTCGGTGACGTCCTGGAGTTCGGTGGAGAGGCCGGCGACACGGCGCAGGGCGGCTCGCTCGCTGCGGTCGTACTGGTCGCCGTCGTAGTGGCGGTCGAGGTCCTCGTCGATGGCCGCGAGGTCCTCGTCCATGAGGGCTTCCGCCCGTAGACCGTCGAAGCGGCGCGGGGCGTCGGCGTGGTCGCGGGTGTCTGACGTGGAGGTCATTCTGTCCTTTGGCTGCAGGAGTGGGACGGCCTGTGGGCGCGACCGTACGCGACGGTCACACCCGGAGTCTGCCCAGCTGCCGCCCCGTCTACCGCTCGGGCGAAATGTGAGCTACCCCTATGGCCACGGAGCCCACCGGGACTCTTGTGTTCAGTGTCCGGTGAACGCCGCGGACCGGCCGTGAATTCCCCATGATGTTCGCACGCCGGGCGCGGACGGGTCATCCCCATTTCCCGGGGCGGGCGCCGGGGCGGGCGCGGTGCCCGGTCCCGGAGCGGGCGCGCCGGCGGGGTCCGCGTCCGCCGCCGGGCCGGGCGCCGCGGCCGGGGTGCGGGCGCCGCCGCCCGCCGGGGCGTGCGGCCGGCTCACGTCGTACACCCCGGAGACCCGCAGCATCGCCCGCAGCACAGCGGGCAGCGCACCCGGCTCGGGCAGCTCGACGGTGTAGGTGTGCCGGACCCGCAGCTCCTGCGGCGGCTCCACCTCCGCCGAGACGATCCCGACACCCTCCCCCGAGATCGCCGCGGTGAGGTCCGCCAGCAGCCGGGGCCGGTTGAGCGCCTCGGCCCGCAGGGTGGCCCGGTAGCCGGACGGCGGCGCGCCGCCGGGCAGCCAGTGGATCTCCGGCGTGCCGCGCCCGTCCGCCCGCATCCGCTCCCCCGCCGGACAGCCGGTGCGGTGCACGGCGACCGCGCCGCCGCGGATCGCGAAGCCGCTGACCTCGTCCGGCGGCACCGGGGTGCAGCAGCGGGCCAGCCGGACCGGCGCCCCGGGCCGGCCGACCACCGTGACCGGGGCGGCGCCGCGCTCGGCGGTCCGGTGCGCGGGCGGCGCCGGCTGGCCGGCCGAGGGCCCGGTGCGGACCACCGGGACGCGCGGCGGCTGGTCGGCCAGCCACCGCTCGATGGCCAGCCGGGCGGCCGGGGTACGGGCGTGCGCCAGCCACTCGGGCGCCGGGCCGGACGGACGGGCGGCCGGGTCGCCCTGCTCGGTGAGGATGGCCACCCGGTCGCCGTCCTGGAGGACGGTGGAGAGCGCGGTGAGCCGGCCGTTGACCCGGGCGCCGATACATCGGTGGCCGGTCTCCTCGCCGAGCAGGTAGGCGGCGTCGACGCAGCTGGCGCCCGCCCGCAGCTGAAGCGTTTCGCCTCCCTCGGTGACGACGGTGATCTCGCGGTCCCCGGCGAGGTCGGCGGTCAGCGCGGACCAGAAGGCGTCCGGATCGGGCGTCTCCTGCTGCCACTCCAGCAGCCGGCTGAGCCAGCCGGGCCGGGCCGGGTCGGTGCGGTCCAGCTCGTCCGCCCCCTGGTCGCCGCCGGGCTGGCGGGGATCGCCCAGGGCCACCACCCCGGTCTCGGCGACCTCGTGCATCCGCCGGGTGCGGACCAGCACCTCGACCACCTCGCCGCCCTCCAGCGCCACCGCGGTGTGCAACGACTGGTAGAGGTTGAACTTGGGGGCGGCCACGAAGTCCTTGAACTCGCCGGGCAGCGGGGTCCAGCAGGTGTGCAGCTCGCCGAGCACGGCGTAGCAGTCCGCGTTCTCCTCGACCACCACCAGCAGCCGGCCGAAGTCGGCGGGCTGGGGCCCCTGCGGCCGCCCGTCCGGGCCCGCTGCGGCGTCCCGCTTGAGCAGGACCCGGTGCAGCGAGACGCAGTGCCGCGGCCGGACGCTGACCTCGGCGGCCACTCCGGCCTCGGCGAGCTGGCGGGCCAGCGCGCCGGCGAACGGTGCGAGCAGCGCGTCCGGGTGGTCCTCGCGGCCGGCCAGCTGCGCCCTCGTCCGGGCGTACTCCTCCGGGTGCAGGGTCGCGAAGACGATGTCCTCCAGCTCGGCCTTGAGCACCTGGATGCCCAGCCGCTCGGCCAGCGGGATCAGTACGTCGCGGGTGACCTTGGCGATCCGGATCCGGCTGGCCGGCTTCATGTGCCGGATGGTGCGCATGTTGTGCAGCCGGTCGGCGAGCTTGATGACCATCACCCGGACGTCGTCCCCGGTGGCGACCAGCATCTTGCGGAAGGTCTCCGCCTCGGCCGCCGCGCCGAAGTCGACCTTCTCCAGCTTCGTCACCCCGTCGACCAGATAGGCGACTTCGGGCCCGAAGCCGGCACTCACCTGGTCCAGCGTCAACTCGGTGTCCTCCACGGTGTCGTGAAGGAGCGAGGCGACCAATGTGGTCGTCCCGGCGCCGAGTTGGGCCAGGATCACGGTGACGGCCAGCGGGTGGGTGATGTACGGTTCGCCGCTCTTGCGCTTCTGCCCGCGGTGGCTGGCCTCGGCGAGCCGGTAGGCCCGGCCGAGCAGGCCGAGGTCGGCCTGCGGATGGTGGCGGCGGTGGGCCTGCACCAGCGGTTCGAGCGCGTCGGGCACCGGCGTGCGGCCGGTGGCCAGCAGGGCGGCGCGGCCGGCCCGGCCGAGTGCGGCCCGGCCGAGGCCCCCCAGGGGCCGCTTGGGCCCGGCCTGCCGTGCGGACGTCGGCTGCCCCGCCAGGGGCTGCCCGGCTTCGATGGTCATCGGCACCTCCGGCAGCGGTCACCGGGAGCATTGGCCGACCCGGTGGTCCATGCTACCGAGCAGAGCACGTTCCGCGACGCCCTGCTCCCCGTCCGTCATCGGGATCACCCGAACGGGGGGATTCGCAGCCGTACGAAATGGGCAAACCGGCCGCGCCTGTTACTGGTGGGCGGTGGCGAGCCACCGCGGGTCGAGCTCCCCGCGGGCCACGATGACCGCCGGGCCGGTCTTCTCCACCCGGCCGTCCGGGTGCTCGGTGATCATCAGCCGGCCCCCCAGCACGTCCACGGTGTAGGTGACGGCCTCGCCGGTGACGGCCGGGTCGACGCCGTCCCGGCGGGCGGCGGCCACCGCGACGGCGCAGGCGCCGGTGCCGCAGGAGCGGGTCTCGCCCGAGCCGCGCTCGTGCACCCGCATCGCGACGTGCCGCGGCCCGCGGTCCACCACGAACTCGACGTTGACGCCCTCCGAGTAGACGCCCGCGGGGCTGGTGAGCGGCGCGCTCAGCAGGTCGCCGGCCTGGTCGAGGCCGTCCACGAAGGCCACCGCGTGCGGGTTGCCCATGTTCACGTTGCGGGCCGGCCAGCGCCGCTCGCCGACCGCCACCTCGATCCCGTCCGGACCGGGCAGCACCGCGCGTCCCATGTCCACGGTCACCAGGCCGGGCGTGCCGTCCTCGGCGTCCTCGGCCACCCGCACCCGTCGCACCCCGGCCCGGGTCGCCACCGCGAGCTCACCGCGCTCGGCGAGCCCGGCCTCGACCAGGTAGCGGGCGAAGACCCGCACGCCGTTGCCGCACATCTCGCCGATCGAGCCGTCGGAGTTGCGGTAGTCCATGAACCACTCGGCCCGGTCGGCCTGGTCGGCCGCGACCGGGTCGGCGGCCGAGCGCACCACGCGCAGCAGCCCGTCACCGCCGATGCCGGCCCGGCGGTCGCAGAGCGCGGCGACGGCCTCGGGGCCGATCGTCAGCAGGCCGTCCGGGTCGGGCACGATGACGAAGTCGTTCTGGGTGCCGTGCCCCTTCAGGAAGGGCACGCCGACGGGGGTCACGGGGGATTCGCTCACCCTGCCGATCATACTGAGCGGGCCCGCGCCGCGGCGCCGCGGACCAGCCGGCGGACGCACTCCCCGCAGGGGCGGCCGGACGGCCGGCGCCGAGCGATCAGCGCAGGTGGACGACCCGCCACAGCGCGAGCGCGCAGGCGGCCAGTGCGACCAGGGTGTAGATCACGATCGCCTTCCAGCCGGCCCGGCGGCCGGAGCCGCGGCGCGGCAGGCCCGGCCACTTGTAGCCGGCGTGCCGGGCGGCCATCGCGCCCCAGCCGACCGAGGCCGCGGTGAGCAGCAGGCCGAGCATGCCGACCATCGCGGAGCCGGCCCCGGCCGAGCCGAAGGCGAGCGGGAAGGCGAACATCAGCGAGCCGGCGGTGGCCAGCAGCGCGATCGGCAGGGTCTGCCACCAACGGAGCCGGCGGCGCGGTCGGATCTCCCGCTCGTGCACCGCACCGGCCGGGGCGCTGGTGTCCAGGCCCGGCAGCGCGAGGGCGTAGGAGGTGGGGCCGTCGAGGCCGGGCAGCACGGGCAGGTCCGCCAGGGCCGAGGCGTCGGGGCCGTCGGCCTGGGCGGTGACCCCGCCACTCATCGGTCTGGCGCTCTGGCCGGTTTCGGGGCCGGTACCCGTCGACACGCGGCCTCCCCTGACAGTTCGACACGAGTGCGACTCGCGGCCGGGCACGGTCGACCCGCCCGGGCCGACCCTTATGGCATCGATGATGGCATGTCCAGGGAGGCGTTCCGGGCCTGACCGGGGCCGTCGGGTGATCCGTGGCCATCACGTGATCGGGCCGTAACCGTCGGTTCTTCCTGCACGCCCACCTGCGCGCGCAGGTGCACCGCCGAAATGGCCGGATACCGCCTACGCCCGGTCCGATTACTGACGGCCGATCAGCTCCAGCGAGCGGGCGAGCAGCTCGGCGGGGTCGGCGCCGGCCGGCCGCGAGAGCCAGTTGATCCGGTCGTCGCGACGGAACCAGGACTCCTGGCGGCGGGCGAACCGCTTGGTCGCGCGAACGGTCTCGGCGCGGGCCTCGTCCTCGGTGCACTCACCGGCGAAGTGGTCCAGCACCTGCTGGTAGCCGAGCGCGCGGGAGGCCGTCCGGCCCTCGCGCAGGCCGAGCTTCTCCAGTTCCCGCACCTCGTCCAGGAGTCCGGCCCGCCACATCCGGTCGACCCGCAGGGTGATCCGCTCGTCCAGCTCGGGCCGGGGCACCGCGACGCCGATCTGTACCGCGTCGTAGACGGCGGTGTTGCTCGGCAGGTTGGCGGTGAACGGCTGCCCGGTGATCTCGATGACCTCCAGTGCCCGGACGATCCGCCGGCCGTTGCCGGTCAGGATCGCCTCGGCGGCGGCCGGGTCCAGCTCCGCCAGCCGCCGGTGCAGCGCGTACGGGCCGGCCTCGTCCAGCTCGGCCTCCAGCCGGGCCCGGACCGCCGGGTCGGTGCCGGGGAACTCCATCTCGTCGATGGCCGCCCGGACGTACAGCCCGGAGCCGCCGACCAGGACCGGGGTGCGGCCGGCCGCGAGCAGCCGGTCGATCTCGGCCCGGGCGAGCCGCTGGTACTCGGCCACGCTGGCGGCCTCGGTGACGTCCCAGATGTCCATCAGGTGGTGCGGGACGCCCTCGCGCTCCGGCACGGTGAGCTTGGCGGTGCCGATGTCCATGCCCCGGTAGAGCTGCATCGAGTCGGTGTTGATCACTTCGCCGCCCAGGTCGCGGGCGATGGCGACGGCGAGGTCGGACTTGCCGGCGGCGGTCGCGCCCACCACCGAGACGACACGGGGCGGGGCGGCGTGGGGCGGGGCGGTACGGGAGCTGCTCACCGGACCAGTCTCGCAAAACCGTCGCCGCGCCGGTGACCTCCCCGCCCGGCTGGTCCCACCGGGTGACGATATGAGCGGTTCCGGACGTTTGCGCCGGACCGCGAACGGTTCGGCCACGACGGACGTTGAGCAGGAAACAGAGAGGAACGGTGAGACCACCATGGGTCTGATGGACAACCTCAAGGGCAAGGCCGGGGAGCTCAAGGGGAAGGCGAGCGAACTGGCCGGCAAGCACAGCGAGCAGATCGAGCACGTGGTGGACAAGGCCGGCGGCGCGATCGACAAGGCGACCAAGGGCAAGTACAGCGAGAAGATCGAGCACGGCGCCAGCAAGGCCAAGGGAGCGGTGGACGACTTCGCCCACAAGCCCGGCGACCCCGGCGCCGGCGGTGCCCCCGGCCAGGGCCCGACCATCTGATCCGCGGCCCCGTCCCCGCGACCCGGGCCGCGGGCACCCGGTCGCCGACGCGGGCGTCGGTCACGGCCCCGGGCGTCCGGGTGCGGCCCCGGGCGTCAGCTCCAGGACGCGACGACGTACCCGACCCCGTACGGCGCGTCCCGGTAGCCCAGCCGCGCGGTGAGGCCGGCGCCCTCGGCGGCGCCGGCCAGCACCTGCCAGGGGGCCCGGCCCTCGGCCAGCAGCTCGGCGGCCAGCCCCTGGTCCACGGCGGCCAGCGCCGCCACGTCCGCCGAGCCCAGCGCGTCCGCGATCACCGCGTCGAAGCCCTCGGCCCGCTCGTCCAGGTAACCCGGCGCCTTCAGCGAGCGGCAGGCGCTGCCGTCGCCCATCACCAGCAGCCCCACCCGCTCCGCCAGACCGGCCAGGCCCTGGCCCAGCCCGAGCATCCGGTCGACGGGCGCGTCGGCGGGCACCGCGCAGGCGTGCGTCGGCAGGGTCGCCCCGGCCCGCTCCAGCAACCAGGCACCGACGGTGAGCGAGGGGGAGAGTTCCGGCCCCTCGACCCGTCCGGACGGCAGCTTGACCGCCAGCGGCACCCCGTACCGGTGGAACGAGCCCGCGCCGCCCTCGGTCCACACCTCGGGCTCGGGCCCGGTGCCGACCACCACGACCAGCTCCGGCCCGGCCGCGAGCAGCGCGGCGAGCGCCTCGTCGCAGGCCGCGCGCAGCGGCTCCAGCTCGGCGGCGGCGCCGGCGGCGACCTGCGGGACGAGCAGCGGCGGACAGGGGCAGACGGCGGCGGCAACCAGCATGTGGATCACTCTAACCAAGATGGAAAGCGCTTCGGCGGCGGACGAAAGCGGCCCGGCGGGATCCGAGATCCCACCGGGCCGCCGAACGGTCGACGGTCAGTCGCCGCAGCAGCCGCCCGTCGCGGGGGCGGCCACCGGCGCCGGCGCACCGATGGTGGGCAGGCCGAGCATCACGCCGGCCGGCTTGGCCGCCGGGGCCGCCTGGCGCTTCTCCCAGGCGTCGCCGGCCCGGGTGCGGCGCACCGCGAGGGTCGGGCCCTCGGCCAGCAGGTGGTGCGGGGCGGCGTAGGTGATCTCGACGGTCACCATGTCGCCCGGGCGCACCGGCTCGGCGGGCCGGGTGAAGTGCACCAGCCGGTTGTCGGGGGCGCGGCCGGAGAGCCGGTCCGTCCTGTCGTCCTTCTTGCCCTCGCCCTCGGCGACCAGGACCTCCAGCGTGCGGCCGACCTGCTTCTTGTTCTCCTCCCAGGAGATCTCCTCCTGGAGCGCGATCAGCCGGTCGTAGCGGGCCTGCACGACGGCCTTCGGCACCTGGTCCGCCATCTCGGCGGCCGGGGTGCCGGGGCGCTTGGAGTACTGGAAGGTGAAGGCGTTGGTGAAGCGGGCCTCGCGCACGGTGTGCATGGTCTGCTCGAAGTCCTCCTCGGTCTCGCCGGGGAAGCCCACGATGATGTCGGTGGAGATGGCCGCGTCCGGCATCGCCTCGCGCACCTTGCGGATGATGCCCAGGAAGCGCTCCTGCCGGTACGAGCGGCGCATCGCCTTGAGCACGGTGTCCGAGCCGGACTGCAGCGGCATGTGCAGCTGGTGCATCACGTTCGGGGTCTCGGCCATCGCGGCGATCACGTCGTCGGTGAAGTCGCGCGGGTGCGGCGAGGTGAAGCGGATCCGCTCCAGGCCCTCGATCTGCCCGGCGGCGCGCAGCAGCTTGGAGAAGGCCTCGCGGTCGCCCAGGTCGGAGCCGTAGGCGTTGACGTTCTGGCCCAGCAGGGTGACCTCGATGACGCCCTCGTCGACCAGCGCCTCGATCTCGGCGAGGACGTCGCCGGGGCGGCGGTCCTCCTCCTTGCCGCGCAGCGCGGGCACGATGCAGAAGGTGCAGGTGTTGTTGCAGCCGACCGAGATGGCCACCCACGCGGCATACGCGGACTCGCGGCGGGTGGGCAGCGTTGAGGGGAAGGTCTCCAGCGACTCCAGGATCTCGACCTGGGCCTTGCGCTCGACCGCGGCCCGCTCCAGGAGCGCGGGCAGGTGCCCGATGTTGTGGGTGCCGAACACCACGTCGACCCAGGGGGCCCTGCGGACGATGGTGTCGCGGTCCTTCTGGGCCAGGCAGCCGCCGACGGCGATCTGCATGCCCTGGTGGCGGCTCTTCACCGGCGCCAGCTGCCCGAGGTTGCCGTACAGCTTGTTGTCGGCGTTCTCGCGCACCGCGCAGGTGTTGAACACGACCAGGTCCGGGTCGCCGTCCTGCCCCGCCTTCACGTACCCGGCGTCCTCCAGCAGCCCCGACAGGCGCTCGGAGTCGTGGACGTTCATCTGGCAGCCGTACGTGACGACCTTGTAGCTCTTCAATCCGCTCTCACCGCTCACCCGACCAGGGTACGGGCACCCGCGAAAGGCTTTTCCCCGACCGTCCTACCGCCCGGCCGCCCCCGGCCGACCGCCCGGCCCCTCCCGTTCGCCGCGCGAGCCTGGCACTATCCCTGCATGGCCCCCTCCCCCACCACCCGACCCGGCACCGCCCTCCGCGCGGCCGCCCGCAGCCCGCTGTGGCGGACGCTGCTGGTCCTGGTGCTGGTGCTGGCCGGGTTCGGCGGCTGGTGGGTCTCGGCGGGCCGCTCACCCGGTTACCCGCGCGGCGAGACCGGTTTCGCCACCGGGGTGCAGCGCGGTGTGTACGACCGGTACGGGCAGCTGCTGGAGACCCACGTCGCCAAGGCGATGCCGGGGGTGCGCCTGCGACTGGACAACTCCCAGGGCTCGATCGACAACCTGGCCCGGGTCACCAGCGGCCAGGACGACTTCGCGATCGCGACCGCCGACGCCGTCGCCCAGTACTCCGGCCCCGGCAAGGACCGGCTGCGGGCGATCGCCCGGCTCTACGACGACTACCTCCAGCTGATCGTCCCGGCCTCCTCCCCGGTGCGCCGGACCGTCGACCTCAAGGGCAAGCGGGTCGGCGTCGGCCAGTCGCTGTCCGGGGTCAACCTGGTGACCAGGCGGCTGCTCTCCTCGGCCGGCCTCGACCCGGACCACGACATCACGCCGGTCATGCTGGGCGTCGGCGACGCGGCCGACCAGCTGCGGGCCGGCAAGCTGGACGCCTTCTTCTGGTCCGGCGGGCTGCCGACCAACGCGCTGACCGACCTGTCGGACCACGTCGCGATCAGGATCGTGCCGCTCGGCGACCTCGCCGAGGCCGTGCACAAGGTCGAGGGCGGCGGCACCGACGCCTACCGGGCCGCCACCATGCCGAAGGGCACCTACCCCAACGCCGAGCCCAAGGACGCGGTGGCCACCGTGGCCGTGCCCAACCTGCTGATCACCCGGGAGGACGTGGACACCGACCTGGTCCAGGGCATGACCCGGGCGGTGATAGACAGCCGCGACCAGATCGGCTCCCAGGTGCACGCCGCCCAGCTGGTGGACCTGCGCACCGCCGTCTACACCGACCCGCTCCCGCTGCACGAGGGCGCCATGCGCTACTACCGCTCGGTGAAGCCGTGACGCCGTGGAGTCCCGTGACGCCGTGACGCCTTGAGGCGTGACGCCGCTGGGCCGTGAGGCCCCGGCCTCAGAGCTTCTTCCCCGCCCGCGGCACCGCCAGCGTCACCGCGAGACCGGTCGGCCGCACCGGGGCGAAGGTGAGCGAGCCGCCGGCGGCCAGCAACAGGGTGCGGGCGATCGAGAGCCCGAGGCCCGAGCCGTCCACGTTCTGGTGGCGCGCACTGCGCCAGAACCGGTCGCCGGCCCGGGCCAACTCCTCCTCGGTGAGCCCGGGCCCGGCGTCCGAGACGGTCACCGCGACCTCCTCGCGCCGCACCGCGACCAGCAGCCGCACCCGGCTGTCGGCCGGGCCGAACTTGAGCGCGTTGTCGAGCACCGCGTCCAGCGCGCTGCCGAAGCCGATCGGGTCGGCCATGCCGAGCGCGAGCGCCGGGCCCTCCCATCCGAGCTCGATCCCGCGTTGCTGGGCCACCGGCCGCCAGGCGTCCGCCCGGGCCAGGGTGAGCGCCGCCAGGTCGGTCGGCTCGGGTTCGGGGCGGGCGTGCTCGGCGGTGGCCAGCCCGAGCAGGTCGTCCAGCACCCGGGCCAGCCGCACGCCCTCCTCCCGGACCCCTCCGAGCTCCTCGTCGTGCCCCTCGGGCAGCTCCAGGCCCAGTACCTCGACCCGCAGCAGCAGCGCCGCCAGCGGATTGCGCAGCTGGTGCGAGGCGTCCGCGACGAAGGCCTTCTGCTGGTCCAGGGCGAGCACCACGTGGTCGGCCATGTCGTTGAACGAGCGGGCCAGGCGCTGCAGCTCGGGCGGCCCGCCGCCGGGCGCCACCCGGGCGTTCATCCGGCCGGTGGCGATGTCGTGGGTGGCCCGGTCCAGGGTCCGGACCGGGCGCAGCACCCATTCGGTGAGCCGGGCGGCCAGCAGCACCGCGACGATCATCGCGGCGGCCTCGCCGGCCCCGATCACCAGCCAGCGGCGCAGGACCCGGGTGCGCATCCCACCGGTCGGGGACTCGCTGAGCACCACCGCGACCACGTCACCGTCCCGGACCACCGGGGTCGCGATGGTCAGGGTCCGGTCGGGGGTCCACGGCCAGACCTGCGGCGGGTTGTGGCTGCGCCGCCCGTCCAGCGCCTCCTGGAAGGCCTGCTCGCCCCAGCCGCCGGCGGGTACCCGCCAGTCCCCGGGGGCGGTGGCGATCGGCAGGCCGTCGCGCTGGAAGATGCCGAGCCGCACGCCGTAGAGGTCGTGGTAGCGCGCCACCTCGGCGTCCAGCGCGTGCCGGCGGCTGAGGTCGCCGGGGGCGGGCTGCGGGTCGCCCTTGACGGCGGACTCCAGCCCGGAGACGCCGGAGGTGGGCAGGTCCTGGGCGAACCGGGCCGCGTCGTCGAGCCGGTCGACCACCACCCGGCTCTGCTCGGCGGCCGCGACCGCCGCGGCGAGCGGCAGCCCGAGTGCGGCCAGTACACAGAGCATCAGGGCAAGCAGGATGCCGAGCAGGCGGGTGCGCACGTGCGGTCAGTGCTCCGCGCGGGCCTGAGGCGCTTCCGCGGCGACCGGAGCGGCGGCCGGGGTGGTGGCCGGAGCAGCGACCGGGCAGTCGGGGATCAGCCGGTAGCCGACGCCCCGGACGGCCTCGACCAGCCCGGGCAGGGCGAGCTTGGTGCGCAGCGAGCCGATGTGCACCTCCAGGGTGCGGCCGTTGCCCTCCCAGCCGCTGCGCCAGACCTCGCTGAAGATCTGCTCACGGCGGTAGACCACGCCGGGGCTCTGCGCGAGCAGCGCCAGCAGGTCGAACTCCTTGCGGGTGAGCGGGACGTCCCGGCCGTCCACGCTGACCCGGCGGCGCTCCCGGTCGATCCGGATGCCGCGGGACTCCAGCGGCCCGCGCTGCTGCGGTACGACGTCGGGTGCGGGTGCCGCCGCCGCGGCGGGCGCCGCGCCGCGCCGGGCCACGGCGTGGATCCGGGCGAGCAGCTCGCCCATGTCGTAGGGCTTGGTGACGTAGTCGTCGGCGCCGAGGTTGAGGCCGTGGATCCGGGAGCGGATGTCGGCGCGCGCGGTCACCATGATCACGGGCACGCCGCTGCCGGCCCGGATCCGGCTGCAGACCTCGAAGCCGTCGCGGTCGGGCAGGCCGAGGTCGAGCAGGACCACGCGGTACGGGTCGTTGCCGTCCGGCACCAGCGCGTCCAGCGCCTCGTGCCCGCTGCGGGCGTGCCGGACCTGGAAGCCGTGCCGGCCCAGGACCGCGACCAGCGCGGCGGCCACACGTTCGTCGTCCTCGACGAGCAGCAGTCGCATCGTTCCTCCTCCCCCCGACGTTCCCCGGGGTGTCGCGTGATGTTCACGGGCCCCACCGGGCAGGTCCCGGTTCTGCGCAGTATGGGCCAGCGGAGCGCCGGACGCCAGGGTCGGCCACGCCCCGGGACCTCCGGGGACGGCGTGCGGCGGGTCGGCTGCCCGCTGTCACCGTGCCCCCGATTTCCCGGTGTGAACGGCGCTTGCCCGGCGTGTGGCCGGATCGTGATCCTCAAGTTCCGCTCAGATCGGCTGACGTGACATCGTCATGGCTCCTATGGTCACCCCACCGGGGGCCGAGGCTCCGCCGGCCGAGGCCCCCGGTTCCTACCATCACTGCCGCCCAAGGGAGTTCGACTCCCCGGGCTGACACGAGGAGCAGGCGCGATGACCGAGAGCCTGATCAAGGACTCCAGCGCCGCGACCGCTCCGCTGGTGGCGCTGAACGGAGTGAACAAGCACTTCGGCGCCCTGCACGTCCTCCAGGACATCGACCTGGAGATCGCCCAGGGCGAGGTGGTGGTGCTGATCGGCCCCTCCGGCTCGGGCAAGTCCACGCTCTGCCGGACGATCAACCGGCTGGAGACCATCGACTCCGGCACGATCACCATCGACGGCCGGCCGCTGCCCGCCGAGGGCCGGGAGCTGGCCAGGCTCCGGGCCGAGGTCGGCATGGTGTTCCAGAGCTTCAACCTCTTCGCGCACAAGACCGTGCTGGAGAACGTGGTGCTCGGCCAGGTCAAGGTGCGCGGGATCGCCCGCGAGCAGGCCGTGCGGACGGCCCAGGAGCTGCTGGAGCGGGTGGGTGTCGGCGCGCAGGCGGCGAAGTTCCCGGCCCAGCTCTCCGGCGGCCAGCAGCAGCGCGTCGCGATCGCCCGGGCACTGGCGATGAACCCGAAGGTGATGCTCTTCGACGAGCCCACCTCGGCGCTCGACCCGGAGATGATCAACGAGGTGCTGGAGGTCATGCGCCAACTGGCCGCCGACGGCATGACGATGGTCGTCGTCACCCACGAGATGGGCTTCGCCCGCTCCGCGGCCAACCGCGTGCTGTTCATGGCGGACGGCCGAATCGTCGAGCAGAACACCCCCGAGGCCTTCTTCACCGCGCCGCGCAGCGACCGCGCCAAGGACTTCCTCTCGAAGATCCTGCACCACTGAGTTTCCCGGGCCGGACCACCGGTCGGCGACGGCGGACACGCCGCCGCCGATCACGTCCGCCCGGCCACCTTCCTGCCGCCAGAGCCCGGTTGAACCGTGGCCCAGCCCCGAGGAGAAGCACCCTCATGAGGACTCGTCGCACCTTCGCCGTCGCGCTCTGTGCCATCGCGCTCACCGCCACCGCCGCCTGCGGCAAGGACGGCACGCCCGGCGACGCCGCCGCCGCCAGCGGCAGCACCGCCCCCCAGCTGCCCACCTACACCGTCAAGACCGACGCGAAGGTGGACTCCGCGATCTTCGCCGAGGCCAAGAAGCGCGGCCAGCTGATCATCGGCGCCAAGTCCGACCAGCCGTTCCTCGGCTTCGAGGACCTCGCCAGCGGCGACCGCAGCGGCTTCGACATCGAGATCGCCAAGATGATCGCCGCCGACCTCGGCTTCACCCCGCAGCAGATCAAGTGGCAGACCCTGGTCTCCTCGCAGCGCGAGCCCGCGATCTCCAAGGGCCAGATCGACTTCTACGTCGGCACCTACAGCATCAACGACGAGCGCAAGAAGACGGTCTCCTTCGCCGGCCCGTACTTCATCGCCGGCCAGGACTTCCTGGTGAAGGCGGACAACACCTCGATCACCGGCCCGGAGTCGGTGAACGGCAAGAACATCTGCACCGCCACCGGCTCCACCTCGATCAAGAACATCCAGCAGTACTCGCCGAAGATCACCCAGTTCGACACCTACTCGGCCTGCGTCGAGAAGCTGATGTCCGGCGAGGTCGACGCCGTCACCACCGACGACGCCATCCTCAAGGGCTACGCCTCCAAGTACGCGCCCAAGCTCAAGGTGGTCGGCAAGCCGTTCACCAAGGAGAACTACGGCGTCGGCCTGAACAAGGACGACGCCGCGCTGCGGGGCGCCATCAGCGACGCCCTCAAGGCCCACCAGGACAACGGCGACTGGAAGAAGGCGTACGACGCCACCCTCGGCCTCTCCGGCGCCGCGGCCCCGCAGCCGCCGGCCCTGGAGCGGTACTGATCTCCCGGCCGAACCGCTGCTGACCAACTCTGACCAACTCTGAGAGGAGGGCCGCCGGATGGGTTTCCTGTTCGAGGACGGCAACTTCGCGCTGTTCCGCGACGGCTTCCTGCAGACGATCGAGCTGAGCGCGCTCAGCGCACTGCTCGCCCTGCTGCTGGGCACCCTGCTGGCGGCCTTCCGGGTCTCCCCCATACCGGCGCTGCGCGGCTTCGGCACCGGCTGGGTGACGATCTTCCGCAACACCCCGCTGACCGTGCTGTTCTTCGCCGTGACGTTCGGGCTCCCGCCGCTCGGCGTGCACTTCAGCCACCTCACCTTCGCGGTGCTGGCGCTCGGCAGCTACACCGCGTCGTTCGTCTGCGAGGTGCTGCGCTCGGGCATCAACACCGTGCCGCTCGGCCAGGCCGAGGCGGCCCGCAGCCTGGGCATGACCTTCGGTCAGACCCTCACCACGGTCGTCCTGCCGCAGGCGGCCCGGACGGTGCTGGCCCCGATGAGCAGCGTCTTCATCGCCCTGCCGAGGAACTCGGCGATCGCCGGCGCGTTCAGCGTCAGCGAGCTGTACAGCGTCCAGCAGGGGTTCTCCGAGGACGGTTACTCGATCTTCGCGATCTTCTTCTGGGTGGCCTGCGCCTACCTGGTGATCAGCGCCGTGGTCGCCCTGCTGTTCCGCTTCCTGGAAGACCGACTGGCGGTGGCCCGATGAGTACTCTCTTCACCCGCTCCTCCACGGCCAGCGTCCTCTACGACGCTCCCGGCCCGCGCGCCCGCGCACGCTACCGGCTGTTCGGCGTCCTGTCGCTGCTCGCGATCGCCGGCCTGCTCTGGTACGCCATCGCCAGCCTGGCCTCCAACGGCCAGTTCGACGCCGAACTCTGGGACGCCTTCCAGTACACCAACATCCAGCAGCGGATCGTCGACGGCCTGCTGGCCACCCTGGAGGCCTTCGGGCTGGCCGCGGTCCTCTCGCTGGCCCTCGGCGCGCTGCTGGCGGCCGGGCAACTCTCCGACCACAAGCCGGTGCGCTGGGCGGCCGTCTCCTTCGTCCAGTTCTTCCGGGCGATGCCGCTGCTCATCCTGATCGTCGCGCTCTACTACGCCTTCTTCGCCAAGAACCCGATGTGGGCCCTGGTGCTCGGGCTCACCCTCTACAACGGGTCCGTGCAGGCGGAGATCATCCGCAGCGGCGTCAACGCGGTGCCGCGCGGTCAGGGCGAGGCCGCGTTCGCGCTCGGCCTGCGCAAGACCCAGGTGATGACGACCATCCTGGTGCCGCAGGCGGTCCGCTCGATGCTGCCCTCGATGATCGGCCAGCTGGTCGTCACCCTGAAGGACACCTCGCTCGGCTTCATCATCACCTACCATGAGCTGCTGTTCGTCGGTAAGGCGATCGCCAGTCAGCCGATCAACGCCGCGGGCTTCCCCTACATCCCCGTGGTCCTGGTGATCGGGCCCATCTACATCCTGATGTGCCTGCTGCTCACCGCGCTCGCCCGGTGGATCGAGGCACGCGGCCGCCGCGGCGCGAACCGGCGCACATCAGCTGCTGCTTGACGGACACGCAGGCGAACTGTTGCATTGCTCTTCGTGACACCATCCGGGACCATCCTCGCGGCATATGACGCCCCCTCGTCGGCCTGCCCGGCCCCGGAGGTCTGCGGATCCACCCGGCCGGCCGGCCGCTGCCCGGAGGGCCCGGCATGGACCCGGTGATCGTGGTCGGGGCCGGACCGGTCGGTCTGGCCCTGGCCCTCGCCCTCGCCCGGCACGAGGTGCCGACCGTCGTCCTGGACGAGGGCTCCGGGCTCTGCCCCGAGGGCCCGCGCAGCGTCGTGCTCGGCGCCGACACCGCCGCCTTCCTGACCAGGATCGGCTACCCCCGGGCCGTCTCGGACGCCGCCCGGTGGGACGCCTTCACCGTCTGGCGCCGCCGCCAGGAGGTGCTGCGGATCGACCTGGCCGAGACGCCCGTCCTGCACCTGCCCCAGCACCGCCTCCAGCGCGGCCTGCGGGACGCCCTGACCGGCACCCCGCTGGTGCGACTCGTACCGCTCAGCCGCGTCACCGAGCTCGCCCAGGACCGCGACGGCGTCAGCGTCCGCACCCGCAACCCGCAGGACGGCACCGAGACCTGGTGGCGCGGCAGCCACCTGGTCGGCTGCGACGGCGCCCGCTCCGCCGTCCGGAAGCTGCTGAAGATCCGCTTCCCCGGCCGGCCGGCCGTCGACCGCAACGCCATCGCCACCGTCCGGGTCGACCTGCCCTTCACCGAGGCCCGGCTGCACCGCGAGCCCCCGTGGCGCGGCGACCGCGAGGCCTCCGCCCGCCCGCTGCCGGACGGCGTCTGGCGCCTCGACTGGCGGCTGCCCCCCGGCCGGCCCGCCCCCACCGAGCCGGTCGATCCGCACGCCACCTGGCCCGGCATCGTCACCGGCGACACCCTGCTCACCCGGGTCACCTCGACCCTCACCGGCTGGTGCGGCGAACTCCCCCGGTACGAGCTGCTGGCCGCCGCGGACCACACCGCCCAGCAGCGCCTGGCCGCCCGCTTCCGCAGCGGCCGCTGCTTCCTCGCCGGCGACGCCGCCCACCTGCACGGCGCCCTCGGCATGCAGAACCTCGCCGACGGCCTGCGCGACGCCGACAACCTCGCCTGGCGACTCGCCCTCGCCTGGCACCTCCACACCGGCGGCCCCCAGCCCGGCGGCTCACTGCTCGACGGCTACGAGGCCGAGCGGCGCGGCGCGGTCGGCGCCCGGCTGCGCGCCGTCGACCAGGCCATGCCGCTGCTGCGCCCGCTGCGCGGGTGGCAGGCCACCCGGCGCTCGCTGCTCTCCGGCTCGTTCCGCAAGCACGCACCGCTGCTCGCCGACGGCCAGCTCGGCACCGGCCGCTTCGGCGGGGCCCCCGCCTACCCGGCGGCGCCCAGCGGTGTCCCCGGGCGGGTCCCGGTGCAGCGCGGCCAGCGCGGCGCGACCTCGCTCAGCGAACTGCTGCCCGCCACCTCGCCCGGCGTGCTCGTCCCGGACCTGCCGGTGCTCACCACCGACGGCACGCCGGACCAGCTGCACGCCCGGCTCGGCGCCACCTTCCTGCTGCTGCTGGTGGCCCCCGGCACCGCTGTCTGGTCCGCCGAGCACTGGCTCGGCGCGGGCCTGATGCCCCGACTGGCCGAGGTCGCCGGGGCCCTGCCGGTGCCGGCCGAGGTGCTGGTCACCGAGGAGTACCCGGGAGCCGGACCGCACACCGTGCTGTTGATCAGGCCGGACGGCCACCTGGTCGGCGTCACCCAGGGCGCCGCGGCCGAGGACCTCCAGGCGCTGGCCGACCGGGCCCGGGGCGGCCCGCCGCCCTTGGCCGGCACCACCGAGCCCGACCGGGAGGACGGCCCCGGATCCACCCCCGGCCCGGGCACCGGGCCGGCCGCCGGCACGCTGCCCGGACCGGCCTGCGACGCGACGCCGCACCCGGCGGACTCGCCTAGCGGGCCACCTCGGTGACCCGGCTCTCCCGCACCACCGTGACCCGGATCTGGCCCGGATAGGTCAGCTCCTCCGCCACCTGCTTGGCGACCTCGCGGGCGATCACCTGCGCCCCGAGGTCGTCCACCACCTCCGGCCGCACCATCACCCGCACCTCGCGGCCGGCCTGCATCGCGTACACCTTGGCCACCCCGTCGTGGGCCCGGGCGATCTCCTCCAGCCGCTCCAGTCGGCGGACGTAGACCTCCAGCGACTCCTTGCGCGCCCCCGGACGGCCGCCCGAGCAGGCGTCGGCGGCCTGGGTCAGCACCGCCTCGACCGTCCTCGGCTCCACCTCGCCGTGGTGCGCCGCGATCGCGTGCACCACGTCCGCCGACTCGCCGTGCCGGCGGGCGAAGTCCGCCCCGATCGCCGCGTGGCTGCCCTCGACCTCGTGCGTCATCGCCTTGCCGATGTCGTGCAGCAGGGCCGAACGGCGCACCGGCTCCGGGTCCACTCCGAGCTCGGCGGCCATCATCCCGGCCAGGTGCGCCGACTCCACCAGGTGTCCGAGCACGTTCTGCCCGTACGAGGCGCGGTAGCGCAGGGTGCCCAGGGTGCGCACCAGCTCCGGATGCATCCCGCCGATCCTGGCCGACAGCAGCGCGTCCTCACCCGCCCGGAAGCAGCGCCGTTCGACCTCGTCGCGGCTGCGCTCGTGGACGTCCTCGATCCGCATCGGGTGGATCCGGCCGTCCTCGACCAGTTGCTCCAGGGTGAGGCGGGCGGTCTCCCGGCGGACGGGGTCGAAGCAGGACAGCTGCACCGAGACCGGGGTGTCATCGATGATCAGATTGACACCGGTGACCGCCTCGAAGGTGCGGATGTTACGGCCCTCCCGGCCGATGATCCGCCCCTTCATCTCCTCGTTCGGCAGCCGGAAGACCGACACCGCCGTCTCGGCCGTCTGCTCGCTCGCCAGCCGCTGGATCGCCCCGGCGACGATCTCCCGGGCCCGCTGCTCGCCCTCCTCCTTGGCCGCCCGCTCGATCTCCCGGACGGCGACGGCCGACTCGCGCCGTGCCTCGGCCTCGGCCTCCCGGACGAGTTGGGCACGGGCCTCGGAGGCCGAGAGCCCGGCGGCCCGCTCCAGCTCCGCCGCCCGACGCCGCACCAGCTCGTCGGCCTCGGCCCGGGACCGCTCCAACGCGGTCGACCGGTCGTCGAGTTCACCCTCCCGGAGCCGGAGCCGGCGCAGCTCCTCGGTCAACCGCTCCTCGCGCCGGTCGAGTTCGGCCCGCACCCGGGCGGACTGCTCCTCGGCCCGGCGCCGGACCCGCTCGGTCTCGGCGGTGGCCCGCCGCTGCGCGGTCCGAAGGCGGCCGACCATCAGCCAGGCCGCCGCCACGACGGCGACCAGCACCACCGCCGACAGCAGGGGGACGACCGGTCCGGCGCTCAGCGCGATCCTCATCCTGCCCACTCCCCGTCCCTGCGCGGCACGCCGCCCGGGACCGACCGCGACCGGGCCCGGGCATGCCTGCCCGAGGCGTGGCCGGGGAGTGATCGACGCGCTCCCGCACTGAGTGCGAGGCTAAGCGCAGGTTACGAAACGGTCAAGACTGGGCTGGGAGTTGGCCAACTCCCACACAGGAGGGCCGTCATTCCCACCCGGAAGCGGATCCTCCGTCCACGTCCTCTCCATCCGGGCCGGCGTCGGCCGCCTCCGCGTCGAGGGCTTCCCGGACCACCCGGAAGGCCAGACCCTCGGAGTAGCCGCGCCGGGCCAGCACCCCGACCAGCCGGCGCATCCGGGCCTGCCGCTCCAGCCCCCCGGTCGCCCGCAGCTTGCGCTCGACCAGGGCCCGGGCCGCCTCGGTCTCGTCGTCGTAGTCCAGCTGCGCGACGGCCTGCTCGACCAGTTCGCCGGCCACCCCCTTCGTCCGCAACTCCTGGGCCAGCGCCCGCCGGGAGAGGCCGCGAACGGCGTGCCGGGACTCCACCCAGGCCCGGGCGAAGGCCGCGTCGTCGATCAGCCCGACCTCCTCCAGCCGGGTCAGCACCCCTTCGGCGACCTCGTCGGGGATCTCCCGCCTGCGCAGGGCGTCGGCCAGCTGCTTGCGGGTCTTGGCGGCGCCGGTGAGCAGCCGCAGGCAGATGTCCCGCGCCAGGGCCTGCGGGTCGGCCGGCTCCTCCGCCTTCGCCCCTCGGGCCGCACGGGCCCCCTCGCGCCCTTCGCCCTCGGCGCGCTCCCGCGTGCGTGCCCGGGTGCGACGGGTGCTCGCACCCCGTCCGGTGGCCCGTCCGACGCGCCGGCCGTCCCCGGCCGCGTCGGACTCCCCGCTCGGGTCGGCGAAGGAGGCGGGGGCGGCCGCACCCCCGTGACCGGCCGCCCCTTCCCCGACCCGGAGGGCCGGGGTCGCCTCCTCCACCAGCGCCGAACGGCGTCGGCGCCGTCCCGTGGGCAGCTCGGACGCGGACACCAGCCCGAGCCCGCCGTCCAGGGCCTTCGGACCGCTCGCACCGTCGGGGCCGCCTCGACCGCCTGACCGGACCGGCATCGCGCCCGGCTCCGGCTCCGCCACCGCGGCGAACCAGTCCGGCGGGCCATGGTCGTCGTCATCCGGGCCCGCCGGGCCGCCGCCCACCGCCATGTTGTGCTCCATCAACGGCTCAGGCCTTGGCGGCCGCCGCCGTCTTCTTCGCCGCGGCCGTCTTGGCGGCGGTCGCGGCGATCGGCTTGACCCCACCCTCGGCAGTGGCCGCCGGCGCCTCGCCCTCGGCCGGCTCCTCGGTCTTCGGGCCGATACCGAGCTTGGTCTTGATCTTCCGCTCGATCTCGTCGGCGAGCTGCGGGTTGTCCCGCAGGAAGTTGCGGGCGTTCTCCTTGCCCTGGCCGAGCTGGTCGCCCTCGTAGGTGTACCAGGCACCCGACTTGCGGATGAACCCGTGCTCGACACCCATGTCGATCAGGCCGCCCTCACGGCTGATGCCCACGCCGTAGAGGATGTCGAACTCGGCCTGCTTGAACGGCGCGGCCACCTTGTTCTTGACGACCTTCACCCGGGTGCGGTTGCCGACCGCCTCGGTGCCGTCCTTCAGGGTCTCGATCCGGCGGATGTCGAGCCGGACGGAGGCGTAGAACTTCAGCGCGCGGCCACCGGTCGTGGTCTCCGGCGAGCCGAACATGACGCCGATCTTCTCGCGCAGCTGGTTGATGAACACCGCGGTGGTGTTCGACTGGTTCAGCGCACCGGCGATCTTGCGCAGCGCCTGGCTCATCAGACGGGCCTGCAGACCGACGTGCGAGTCGCCCATCTCGCCCTCGATCTCCGCGCGCGGGACGAGCGCCGCGACGGAGTCGATGATGATCAGGTCGACCGCGCCGGAGCGGATCAGCATGTCGGTGATCTCCAGCGCCTGCTCACCGGTGTCCGGCTGGCTGACCAGCAGGGCATCGGTGTCCACGCCGAGCTTCTTCGCGTACTCGGGGTCGAGCGCGTGCTCCGCGTCGACGAAGGCGACCGTGCCGCCGGCCCGCTGCGCGTTGGCCGCCAGGTGCAGGGTCAGCGTGGTCTTGCCCGAGGACTCGGGGCCGTAGATCTCGACCACCCGGCCGCGCGGGATGCCGCCGACGCCGAGGGCGACGTCCAGGGCGGTGGATCCGGTGGGGATCACCTCGATCGGCTCGTTGGCCTTCTCGCCCAGGCGCATCACCGAGCCCTTGCCGAACTGCCGCTCGATCTGGGCGAGTGCGTTCTCAAGGGCCTTCTCGCGGTCCGTACCTGCCATGACTTCCACCCTCGGGTTCTGTGCTGTGCGCTTCATCGTCCTCGACGCTAGCGCGTCCCACCGACAATCGGCCCCGACCGGGCTCGGCCTGTGGAGAACTCTTGGCCGGAGAGTACAAAGAACATCTGTTCGATTCAAGCTCCGGCCGTTCGCACGGCCCGGCGGGCACCGGTCGCCCGGCCGGCGGCGGCCGGCCCCACCGGCCCGGGCCACCGCCCCCGCGCTACTCCTTGTCGCCCCCGCCGTCCCCGCCCCGACCCCCGCCGTCCCCACCGTGCCCGCCGTCGCGCCCCTCGCCGTGCCCCTCGCCACGACCTGCCGCGTCGTCCCGCCCCGTGGCGCCGTCCTGGCCCGGCCCCGCACCGCCGACCATCCGCCGCAGCCGGCGCGCCGCCTTCCGGCGCAGCTCCCGCCGGGCCCGCCGCTGGGCACCCCGGTCGATCCGCGGGTCGGTGGCCACCTCGTACCGGCGCACGTAGGTGCCGACGAAGCCCTGCAGGGTGGCGGCCGCCGGGATGGCGATCAGCGCGCCCACCGCGCCGAGCAGCGCCGCGCCCGCGATCACCGAGCCGAAGGCCACCGCCGGGTGCACGTCCACCGTCTTCGCGGTGATCCGCGGGTGCAGCAGGTAGTTCTCGATCTGCTGGTAGACGACCACGAACACCAGCACCCAGAGCGCGTCCACCGGCTCCACGGTCAGCGCGACCAGGACCGGCAGCGCGCCGGCCAGGTACGTCCCGATCGTGGGCACGAACTGCGACATGACGCCGACCCAGACCGCCAGCGCCGCCGCGTACGGCAGGTCCAGCAGCGCGAACATCACCCAGTGGGCGAGCGCCGAGGCGACGGCGAGCAGCGCCCGCGAGTAGAGGTAGCCGCCGGTCTTGGCCAGCGCGATCTCCCAGGCCCGCAGCACCTCGCCCTGCTTGGCGGGCGGCAGCACCGAGCAGACGGTGCGGCGCACCCGGGGGCCGTCCGCGGTGAAGTAGAAGGTGAAGAGGCCGACCGTGAAGGCCTGGAAGAGCCCGCCGATCAGGGTCGAGGAGACGCCCCACACGTTGTCGGCCGCCTGCTGGGCGTAGTTCTCGATCGCCCCGGAGTCCTTGAGCAGCTTCTTCTGCAGCTCGTCCAGCGAGAGGTCCTGATGGAAGGTCCGGTTGATCCAGTTGATCAGGTTGTCGAGCAGGTGCGGCAGGTCTCCCGCGATCTTCGCCACCTGGTCGACCAGCAGGGTGCCGAGCGCCGTCAGGAAGCCGGCCACCGCGACCGCCACCGCGACGAAGACCAGGAAGGTGCCGACGCCCCGGCGCACCCCGCGGGCCGCCATCCGGTCGACGGCCGGCTCCAGCGCGAGCGAGAGGAAGAAGGAGACCAGCAGCATCACGAAGAGGTCGATCAGCTGGTGGAAGGCCCAGTCGGCGAGCTGGAACAGCCCGACCATGACCAGCGCCAGCACCATGGCCCGGGGCAGCCAGCGCGGCATGCCCGCTCCCCAGATCCCGTCGGCCGGGGCCGGGGCGGCGTCGCGGGCGGGGGCCTGGTCGGATCCGCTCCGGTGTTCGGGCTGCGAGCCCGCGGCCTCGTCGGCGGCCTGCGCCGACCTGTCCGAATTCTGCGGTTCTGCGCTGCTTGTCACTCGGACAGTCTGTCCCATGCCCGACGCCCGTCCGAGCACGGGGCACGGTTCAGCGGAGCAGTGCGGACACGCCCTGGCTCTCGCAGACCACCCGCCAGACGTCCTTGGCCTCCCAGCCCGCGTCCAGTGCCTGCCGCACCGTCCGCCCGCCCAGCTCGCTCATCACGTGATCGGTGGCGAAGGACTCCGCGTACGCCTCTCCGAAGTGCGCGTACATCCGTCGCCAGAAGTCGGTCAGCCTCATGCCCACCAGTATCCCGGACCGGACGGGGGGAGGGCTCCGGGGTCCGTCCCCGAAGACGGACCCCGGGGCTTCCGGTCGGCCGCCTCCAGCGCGTACTCGACCTCGCCCAGCTCGGCGCCGGGGATCGGCTCCGGGTAGTCCTCGTGGAAGGTCCGGACGTAGCGGAGGCCGGCCTTCTCCATCACCCGCCGCGAGCCGCCGTTGACCGCCATCGTGTACGCCACCACCCGGCGCACACCGAGTTCGGTGAAGCCCCGGTGGATCAGCGCCCGCGCGCCCTCGGTGGCGTAGCCGCGCCCCCAGGCCGGTCGGCGCAGCCGGTAGCCGAGCTCGACCTCACCGCGGTCCTGCCGGTCCGTCGGGCGGAACTCGAACCAGCCCAGGAAGGTCCCGCCGGCCCGTTCCTCGGCGGCCCACCAGCCGAGATCGCCGTACTGCCGGTAGTGGTCGAAGTAGAGCGGCAGCAAGTCCCGTTCGACCGCCTCGCGCGCGGTCGGCCGGCCGCCCGTGAGGTGGCGCATCACCTCGGGATCGCCGTCCAGCTCCACCAGGTGGTCCACGTCGTCGTCGGTGAAGCGGCGCAGCACCAGCCGCTCGGTGATGAGATGGACGGTCATCCCCCGATCGTCTCCCACCACGCACCGCCCGTCACCGGGTTTTCCGGCGCCCCGGCGCCGCCGCTCAGTGCGGCAGCGCCAGCGTCCCCGCGCCGTAGTACTGGCGGTCGCCGCAGGAGTACGGGCCGGGCGGGCAGGCGGCGGCCGCCGTGGTGGCCAGCAGGGCGGCGAGCCGGTCCGAGTCCCAGTCCGGGTGGAGCGCGGCGGCCACCGCGACCGCGCCGGTCACATGGGCCGCGGCCATCGAGGTGCCGGCCAGCGCGGCGTACTGGCCGGCGGGCCAGTCGGAGACGACCGCGCCCTGCGGGCCGCCGTCCGGGTCCCCGCCGGGAGCGGCCAGCGAAACCCTTCCGCGCCCGTAGTTGGAGTAGGCGGAGGGGTGACCGTCCCGGTTGACGGCGGTCACCGTGACCACCCCGGGCAGTTCCCCGGGCAGCCGGACGCACTCGGTGCCGACGTAGCGGGTCCGGGCCGGGCCGGAGGTGCGGTCGTTGGGGCTGCGGTCGTCGGTGCGCCCGGCCCCGAGGTCCTGCCCGTCGTTGCCGGCCGAGGCCACCACCACCGCGCCCTTGCGCCGGGCGTAGTCGACGGCCCGGGCGACGGCGGCGGTCAGTGCGGCCTGGTCGGCGTCCTCGGGGCAGTTGTACTTCCAGGGGTCGGCGAAGTAGCTGTTGTTGATCGCCCTGGCACCGTGGTCGGCGGCCCAGAGCATGCCGCAGACGATGTTCTCCGCGTAGTACTGCCCCAGCGGGCCGAGCAGCCGGACGGCGGCGATCCGGACCCCGGGGGCGACCCCGCTGACGCCGTGGCCGTCCCGGGCCGCGCCGACGATCCCGGCGACGTGCGTACCGTGGCCGCTCTCGCCGACCCCGGGGTCCGGCCGCCAGGCGCCGGTCCGGGCGTCCGGGCGGCCGTCCGCGCAGGAGGCGGAGCTCTTCGGGTCCACGGCGGCGCGCAGGTCCGGATGGGTGTCGTCGACGCCCGAGTCGAGCACCGCGACCAGCACCTTCCGCAGCGCGTCGGCGGAGGGCGTGCCCGCGTCGGTGCCGGGGCCGCGCAGCAGGGTGGGCGTGGTGCCGCCGGACGGGCCGCCGACCGCGCCGAGCATCGTGAGGTTCCAGGCGTCGCGCTCGCCCGGGTCGGCCACGGTGACGGTCGCGTCGTCCGCGCCGTCGGCGCCCGCCCGGTCACCGCCGGCTCCCGCGCCGAAGTTCCCGGCGCCGTCCAGCGGCCGGGGCGGGCTCGGCACCGTAGCGGTCCGGCTCGCTCCCACCGCGGCCACCCCGGGACGGGCCCGGACCTTCTCGGCGAAGCCGTCGGCGGCGTACGCGAGGACGGCGCCGATCTGCGGGTACTCCTGGACGACCTGCCCGCCGGCGGCGCGCGCCTCGGCCCCGGCCCGGGCGGCGCCGGCCGCGTCCTCCTGCTCGGCCAGCACCAGGTAGCTGAGGTAGGCCCGCCCGGGCCCGGCCACGTAGGGGACGGCGCCGCCGACCACCAGCGCGGTGAGCAGCATCGCGAGCAGGGCCCGGACGGGGCCCCGGGTACGGCGCGGGGGGACCGGCACGGAACCGCTGCCGGCCGGGGGCGCCTGCGCCATCGCACGGTCTCCGCTCGTCGGTCCCGGTGGCCGCGGGAGGTCCGGCGATCACCGGAGGTCCGATGGCCACGGGAGGATCAGGTGTCTGGACTATCACCATATGAGCGGATTATCCTTTCTGCCTTCCCAGCGCCCCGGCCGGCGTCCCCACCACCCCGGGCCGCGACTGCCATCCCCCCACCGCCCGGGCCCCACCGCGCCCCGTCCCTTTTGGCCCCACCGCGCACCCGTCCCTTTGTCAGTGCCACCCGGCACCATGGGGGCATGGCGCCGCAGACCCAGCCCCAGCCGCCCACCGACCCGCTGGCCGGATTCGCCCCGGCCACCCGGGCCTGGTTCACGGGCGCCTTCCGCGCGCCCACCACCGCCCAGGCCGAGGCCTGGCACGCCATCGCCCGGGGGACGGACGTCCTGGTGGTCGCCCCCACCGGCTCCGGCAAGACGCTCGCCGCCTTCCTCTCCGCGCTGGACCACCTCAGCAGCACGCCGCCCCCCGCCGAGCCGAAGCGCCGCTGCCGGGTGCTCTACATCTCGCCGCTCAAGGCCCTCGCGGTCGACGTCGAGCGGAACCTGCGCGCCCCGCTGGCCGGCCTGCGCCAGGCCGCCGTCCGGCTCGGTCTGCCCGAGCCCGAGGTCCAGGTCGGCATCCGCTCCGGCGACACCCCCGCCGCCGACCGGCGCCGCTTCACCACCCACCCGCCGGACATCCTGATCACCACCCCCGAGTCGCTCTTCCTGCTGCTCACCTCCGCGGCCCGGGAGGCGCTGCGCGGCATCGACACGGTGATCCTGGACGAGGTGCACGCCGTGGCCGGCACCAAGCGCGGCGCCCACCTCGCGCTCTCCCTGGAGCGGCTGGACGAGCTGTTGGAGCGCCCGGCCCGCCGGATCGGCCTCTCCGCCACCGTCCGGCCGGTCGAGGAGGTGGCCCGCTACCTCAGCCCCCGGCGCGGCGCCACCGTCGTCCAGCCCGCCACCACCAAGCAGTTCGACCTCTCGGTGGTCGTCCCCGTCCCCGACCTGGACGACCTGCCGCCCGCCCCCACCTCCGGCGGCGGCGCCGACGGCGAGCGCCAGGCCGGCGGCGCCTCGATCTGGCCGCACGTCGAGGAACGGATCGTCGACCTCGTCCAGGCCCACCGCTCGACCATCGTCTTCGCCAACTCCCGCCGGCTCGCCGAGCGCCTCTGCAACCGGCTCAACGAGATCGCCTACGAGCGCACCGCCGGCGTGGCGCTGCCGGAGGCGCACGCGCCCGCCCAGCTGATGGCCGAGTCCGGCGTCGCCAAGGGTGCCCCGCCGGTCATCGCCCGCGCCCACCACGGCTCGGTCTCCAAGGAGCAGCGCGCCCTGGTCGAGGAGGAGCTGAAGGCCGGCCGGCTGCCCGCCGTGGTCGCCACCTCCAGCCTGGAGCTCGGCATCGACATGGGCGCCGTCGAGCTGGTCGTCCAGGTCGAGTCACCGCCCTCCGTCGCCTCAGGCCTCCAGCGGGTCGGCCGGGCCGGCCACCAGGTCGGCGCCGTCTCCACCGGCGTCTTCTTCCCCAAGTACCGGGGGGACTTGGTGCAGTCCGCCGTGGTCACCGAACGGATGCGGGCCGGCCGGATCGAGGCGCTGCGCATCCCGCGCAACCCGCTGGACGTGCTCGCCCAGCAGCTCGTCGCCATGACGGCGCTGGACACCTGGCCGGTGGACGACCTGCTCGCCCTGGTCCGCCGGGCCGCGCCGTTCGCCACCCTGCCGCAGTCCGCCTTCGACGCCGTGCTCGACATGCTGGCCGGCCGCTACCCCTCGGACGCCTTCGCCGAGCTCCGCCCCCGCCTGGTCTGGGACCGCGTGGCCGGCACCGTCACCGGCCGCCCCGGTGCCCAGCGGCTCGCCGTCACCTCGGGCGGCACGATCCCCGACCGCGGCCTGTTCGGCGTCTTCATCGCCGGCTCCGAGGCCGCCGACTCCAAGGCCGGCGGGAAGGGTGGCGGTGGCCGACAACAGGAGGGGCAGCGCGAAGCGCTTCCCAAGAAGGGTGGTGGCGGGCGACGGGTGGGGGAACTCGACGAGGAGATGGTCTACGAGTCCCGCGTCGGCGACGTCTTCACCCTCGGCACCACCTCGTGGCGGATCGAGGAGATCACCCACGACAAGGTGCTGGTGACCCCCGCGCCGGGGGTTCCCGGTCGGCTCCCGTTCTGGAAGGGCGACACCCTCGGCCGCCCGCTCGAACTCGGACGCGCGCTCGGCGCGTTCACCCGCGAACTCGGCGCCCTGGAGCCCGCGGCCGCCACCGCCCGGCTCCGGCAGGCCGGCCTGGACGACTGGGCCGCGGGGAACCTGCTCGACTACCTCGCCGAGCAGCGCACCGCCTGCGGCCACCTCCCGGACGACCGCACCATCGTGGTCGAGCGCTTCCGCGACGAGCTCGGCGACTGGCGGATCGTCATCCACTCCCCCTTCGGGGCCCAGGTGCACGCCCCCTGGGCCCTCGCGATCGGCGCCCGGCTGCGCGAGAAGCACGGCCTGGACCCGCAGGTCATGCACGCCGACGACGGCATCGTGCTCCGCCTCCCCGACGCCGACCTGCTCGACTTCCCCGTGGAGCAGGCGGTGCCGGACGACGCCCCCGTCGGCGCCGACGCCGCCCTGTTCGACTCCGGCGAGATCGAGCAGCTCGTCACCGACCAGGTCGGCGGCTCGGCCCTGTTCGCCTCCCGGTTCCGCGAGTGCGCCGGCCGCGCCCTGCTGCTCCCCCGGCGCAGCCCCGGCCGTCGCACCCCGCTCTGGCAGCAGCGCCAGCGCTCCGCGCAGCTCCTGGAGGTCGCCGCCGAGTACGGCTCCTTCCCGATCGTCCTGGAAGCCGTCCGGGAGTGCCTCCAGGACGTCTTCGACGTCCCCGGTCTGGTCGAGCTGATGCGGGACCTCGAATCCCGTGCCGTCCGCCTGGTCGAGGTGACCACGCCCGAGCCCTCCCCGTTCGCCCGCTCGCTGCTCTTCGGCTACGTCGCCCAGTTCCTCTACGAAGGCGACTCCCCGCTCGCCGAGCGCCGGGCCGCCGCCCTGTCCCTCGACTCCCGGCTGCTCTCCGAGCTCCTCGGCCAGGCCGAGCTGCGCGAACTGCTCGACCCGCAGGTCCTCGCCGAGCTGGAGGCTGAGCTCCAGCGCCTCACCCCCGAGCGCCGGGTCAAGGACGCCGAGGGTGTCGCCGACGCCCTGCGGCTGCTCGGCCCGCTCACCGAGGCGGAGCTGACGGCCCGCGGGGCCGAACCGCTCTGGGCCCTGGAGCTCGAAGCCGCCCGCCGGGTGATCGCGGTCCGGATCGCCGGCGAGCAGTGCTGGGCCGCCGTCGAGGACGCCGGCCGGCTGCGCGACGCCCTGGGCACGCCCCTGCCGGTCGGCGTCCCCGAGGCCTTCACCGAGCCGGTCAAGGACCCTCTGGGCGATCTCCTCGCCCGGTACGCCCGCACCCACGGCCCGTTCACCGCCGTCGAGGCCGCCGCCCGCTTCGGTCTCGGCAGCGCGGTGGTCGCCGGCACCCTCCAGCGGCTCACCGCCGCCGGCCGCCTGGTCCAGGGCGAGTTCCGCCCGCCCGACGCCCGCCACCCCGCGCCCCGGGCACCCCGCTCCGCCTCTCCCGAGGGCCATCTCGCCACCGTCGAGTGGTGCGACGCCGAGGTGCTGCGCCGGCTGCGCCGCCGCTCGCTGGCCGCCCTGCGCCAGGAGGTCGAGGCCGTCCCACCGCGCGCCCTGGCGGCCTTCCTCCCGCAGTGGCAGCACCTGGCCGGCCACCGGCTGCGCGGCCCCGACGGCCTGCTCCGCGTGGTCGAGCAGCTCCAGGGCACCGCCCTGCCCGCCTCCGCCCTGGAGAAGCTGATCCTCCCGGCCAGGCTCGCCGACTACTCCCCCGGCCTGCTGGACGAGCTGATGGCGGCCGGTGAGATCGGCTGGTCCGGTGCCGGCGCGCTGCCCGGCAAGGACGGCTGGATCAGCCTGCACCTCGCCGAGAACGCCCATCTGCTGCGCCCCGAGCCCGTCCCGCCCGCCGTCACTCCCGTGCACTCCGCGCTGATGGAGTCGCTGGCCGGCGGCTACGGGCTCTTCTTCCGCCAGCTCGTCGCACAGCTACCCGACACCCCCGAGGCAGAGCTCGTCGAGGCCCTCTGGGACTTGGTCTGGGCCGGGTACGTCAGCAACGACACCCTCGCCCCGCTGCGGGCCCTGCTCGGTTCCGGCCGGACGGCCGGAGCCACCGCGCACCGGGCGCCCCGGGCCACCCCGCGCGGGCGCTACGGCGGGGCGGGCCGCGCCTTCGGCCGGGCCGGCGGCGCCCTGCGCAGCGGGCCGCCGACGGTGGCCGGGCGCTGGTCGCTGCTGCCCGCCTTCGACGCCGACCCGACGGTCCGGGCCACCACGCAGGCCCAGAGCCTGCTGGACCGGCACGGTCTGCTCACCCGGGGCGCGGTGGCGGCCGAGCGGGTCCCGGGCGGCTTCGCCGGGGTCTACCGGGTGCTCGCCGCGATGGAGGAGCGCGGCCGGGCCCGCCGGGGGTACTTCGTGGAGGGCCTGGGCGGTGCCCAGTTCGCCATGGACGGCGCCGCGGACCGGCTGAGGTCGGTCAACGGGCGGCTGGAGCGGGCCCGGGCCGCCGAATGGCCGGCCGGGCCGGCGGCCGAGCCGCCGCAGGTGCTGGTGCTGGCCGCCGCCGACCCGGCGAACGCCTACGGCGCGGCACTGCCCTGGCCCGATCCGCCGGCCACGCCGGGTGCCGGGGAGCCCGAGGCGGGCAAGGAGACCAAGGAGGCCCGGGCGCACCGGCCCGGGCGCAAGGCCGGCGCCCTGGTGGTCCTGGTCGACGGCGAGCTGAGCCTCTACGTCGAGCGGGGCGGCAAGTCCCTGCTGGCCTGGCCCGAGGACGAGGGCACCCTCGCCGCGGCGACGGCCGCGCTGGCCTCGGCGGTCCGCGCGGGAGCGCTCGGCAGCGTCACCGTCGAACGGGCCAACGGCGTGCCCGCCCTCGGCTCCGCACTCGGCGCCGCGCTGGAGGAGGCCGGTTTCCACGCCACCCCGCGGGGCCTGCGGCTGCGCCCCTGAGGCACCCGGGCCGGCACCCCGGAACCGGCCCGACGAACACCGGCCCGACGAACACCGGCCCGACGAACACGGCGAAGGCCGCGAGCCGGGAGTCCCGTCTCGCGGCCTTCGCACCGCATCGCTCGTGTCACCCGATCGGAGGCTCCGCCTCCAGAGGGGCCCTCGCCTCACCCGCTCGGCACCGCACCGGTCCGGTCGACCGCCAGTCGGCATGGACCGGGATCAGGCCGAGCCCCCACCCGCCGGCCGCGAGCACCCCCAGCACGGCTCCGTCCGCGGGCTGTCCCCGGAACACCAGCCAGCCCGCGAGCCCGGCCGCCAGCGCCGGCAGAATCCGACGCAAAGGCCGGGGCACCAGCTGCCCCAGCCGTATTCGGATCTCGGTGAACGCCGTTGCTGCTTTCCGCACGACCGGCCTCCTTCGCTCGCCCCGGGCACCAGGCGCCCGGGCGTCGAGGCCAGGTCAGGCGGCGACCACGTCCATCGCGGCGGCCTTGGGCGAGAGGTTCGCCCGGTCGGTGCCGGGGGCGGGCAGCGGTACCGGTTCGAGCACCGGCCTCAGCAGTTCACCTTCGGAGAGGCTGGACATCGCCGCAAGTTCGGCGAGCGAGAGTTCGTCGCTGACCTCGCGCATGACCTCGGACATTCGAACGTCGAGTGCGTCGCAGATCGCGGAGAGGAGCTCCGAGGAGGCCTCCTTCTGTCCCCGCTCGACCTCGGAGAGGTAACCGAGCGAAACCCTGGCTGCTGCCGACACCTCGCGAAGTGTGCGGCCCTGGCGCTGGCGCTGCCGACGCAGTACATCGCCCAGTAGGCGACGGAGCAGGATCATCGGTGCCTCCCTCCTCGGACTGCGGATCGAGATGTCACGTCCCCACCGTACCGCCTTGCCCGCTTCGCGTGCGGGGACCATGGTCGTGTTCACTCTGGGCTGCAAGGCTGTCCCCTCCCCTGTTTCGGTGTCGCCACCGGGCCTGCGGGCACCTCGTCGTACCCTCCGTGCGGCACCCGAGCCACCGCCACGCCACTCTTTCGCCACCTGGTTTCTGCCCAACCAGGACCTCCGATGTAACACGATCCTCCAGCCGGCTCATCCCCGTACGCCGGTTCGGCAGATCTCGGTTCGGTGGAGATCCGCCCGGAGGTGTCCGCCCGGAGGCCGGATCGGGTCGGGACGACGCCGTCGGCGGCGAGCGGTGCACGGTGGGCACGGCGGGTGAGCGGCAGGTCAGTGCGTGGGCGCACCGGACGGAAGCCGCCCGACGAGCAGCTCCAGGGCGGCGGTCACCGCCCCGTGACGGATTGTGGCACGCTCCCCCGACAACCGAGGCGAACTGACCAGAGTTCCCCCCGGACCGGCCACCGCGAGGTGTACGGTGCCGACCGGCTGCCCGTCCTGGGGCTCCGGCCCGGCCACCCCGGTGGTCGCGAGCCCGTACGTGGCTCCCAGCAGCCGCCGCACGCCCTCGGCCATCTGCCGGGCCACCAGCGGGTGGACCGGCCCGTGCACGGCCAGCAGACCCTCGTCGACGCCGAGCACCGAGGCCTTCAGCGCGGTCGCGTACGCGGTGACCGACCCGCGGAAGGTCGCGGACGCCCCCGGGACGTCGACCAGCGCGGCCGCCAGCAGCCCACCCGTGAGCGACTCGGCGACCGCCACCGTGCTGCCCTCCCCGCGCAGTGCGGCGTGCGCCTTCAGCGCCAGCTCGTAGTCCACCCCGGACCCCACCCCGTTCGCCTCCTTCACCGGCCCGCGCGCTCCGCGGCCAGCCCCTCACGGCGCAGGCGCAGCGCCTGCCCGACGTAGTCCAGCGCGGTCGCGACGGTCAGCAGCACCGCCAGCGCCATCAGCACGGCCCGGGCGGTGGCCAGCCAGCCGGTCAGCTCCAGCACGTACATGCCGACCGCGATGCCCTGGGTGAGCGTCTTCAGCTTGCCGCCCCGGCTGGCCGGGATGACCCCGTACCGGATCACCCAGAACCGCATCAGGGTGATGCCCAGCTCGCGGGCCAGGATGACGATCGTGACCCACCACGGCAGGTCGCCCAGCACCGAGAGGCCGATCAGCGCCGAGCCCATGATCGCCTTGTCGGCGATCGGGTCGGCGATCTTCCCGAAGTCGGTGACCAGGCCCTTGCGACGGGCCAGCTCGCCGTCGAACAGGTCGGTGATCATCGCGACGGCGAACGAGGCCCAGGCCACCGCGCGCCACTTGGGGTCGTGGCCGCCGTCGGCGAAGAGCAGCGCCACGAAGACCGGCACCAGCAGCAGCCGGAGCATCGTGAGCATGTTCGCGATGTTCCAGATCCCGGGTGCCGGCGGCGCCGCGGCCGCCGGTCTGCCCGGGTGAGCCGCGGCCGGGGCGCCGGGCCCCTTGGTCATTCCCCGGCTCCCACGGCCTGGCGGACCCGGACCTGCTCCAGCGCCTCGGCGACCAGGTCGACGCCCTCGCTGGCGACCACGCGGGCCCGGTAGAACCGGCCGACCTCCGGGGCCTCCACGCCGGTGAGCGTGGTGAGGCCGTCCGTCTCGGGGGCCTGGTGGGCGGCGCGGCCCTCGACCAGGTCGCCGTCGACCGATTCGATCAGCACCTCGATCTCGGTGCCGATCCGCTGCTCGGCCCGCTGGGCGGTCATCTCCTCGGCGAGCCTGGAGAGCCGGTTCAGCCGGTCCGCCACCACGTCCTCGGGCAGCTTGCCCTCGTAGGTCGCGGCCTCGGTGCCGTCCTCGTCGGAGTAGCCGAAGACGCCGATCGCGTCGAGGCCGGCGTGCGTGACGAACCGCTCCAGCTCGGCGAAGTCCTCCTCGGTCTCCCCGGGGAAGCCGACGATGAAGTTGGAGCGGGCGCCGGCCTGCGGGGCCTTGCCGCGGATGGTCCCGAGCAGCTCCAGGAACTGGTCGGTGGAGCCGAACCGCCGCATCCGGCGCAGCACCGCGGGCGCCGAGTGCTGGAACGAGAGGTCGAAGTAGGGCACCACGTCGGTGGTGCCGGTCATCGCGTCGATCAGCCCGGGCCGCATCTCGGCCGGCTGCAGGTAGGAGACCCGGACCCGCTCGACGCCCTCGATCGCGGAGATCTCACCGAGCAGCGTCTCCAGCAGCCGGATGTCGCCGAGGTCCTTGCCGTAGGAGGTGTTGTTCTCGCTGACCAGCACCACCTCACGGACGCCCTGTGCGGCCAGCCACTGGGCCTCCTGCAGCACGTCGGAGGGGCGGCGCGAGATGAACGAACCGCGGAAGGCGGGGATGGCGCAGAAGGAGCACCGGCGGTCGCAGCCCGAGGCGAGCTTCACCGAGGCGACCGGGTTGTCGTCGAGCCGCTTGCGCAGGGTGCGCGGCCCGGAGGCCGGGGCGACGCCCTCGGGCAGGTCCTCGGGGGCCCCGTGACCCGGGAGGGCGACCTCGGCGGCGGCGGCCTGGCGCTCGACCGGGCTCAGCGGCAGCAGCTTGCGGCGGTCGC
Source organism: Kitasatospora sp. NPDC058218 (assembly GCF_042882445.1). Lineage (NCBI taxonomy): Bacteria > Bacillati > Actinomycetota > Actinomycetes > Kitasatosporales > Streptomycetaceae > Kitasatospora > Kitasatospora sp. NPDC058218. The sequence continues at coordinate 135,006 of NZ_JBHVWC010000015.1, forward strand.
GCGGGATGTGCGGGGCGTGGTGGCCGCCGGAGAGGATGGTCTGCAGGCGGTCGGAGATGTCGGAGTAGTCGTCGAAGCCGAGCACGCCGTCGGCCTCGGGCAGCGCGTCGGCCAGCTCCTTGCCGTACCGCTCGGCCATGCAGCCGACGGCGACGACGGCCTGGGTGCGGCCGTGCCCCTTGAGGTCGTTGGCCTCCAGCAGGGCGTCGACGGAGTCCTTCTTGGCGGCCTCGACGAAGCCGCAGGTGTTGACGACGGCGACGTCGGCTTCGGCTGCGTCGTCGACCAGCAACCAGCCATCGGCCTCCAGTCGCCCGGCGAGTTCCTCGGAGTCCACCTCGTTGCGGGCGCATCCGAGCGTGACAAGGGCGACAGTACGGCGTTCAGGCATAGGGCCAAGATTAACGCGCGGCCTCCGGTGCCGTTCGCCCCGGAGGCCGCGCGCCTCGGATTACCAGATCTTCACCGGGCCGCACGACCCCTGCGATCAGCCCGCCTGCGGGTCGCCAGGGGTGTACGTGACGTGCACCACCTGGCCGTTCTTCCCCGCCGGACCGAGATCCTTGCCGTTGACGTACACATGCACGGCACCCGCGTTGCCGATCACCAACTTGATCTGCTTGGGGTCGGTGAAGGTCTGGTCCTGACCTTCCTCGATGTTGTTCTGGAAGAGCGACTTGCCGCTGCCGTCCAGCGCCGAGACCCAGCTGGTGTCCTTCTCGGCGACCAGCTTCACGGTGACCTTGTCGGCCGGTGCGGCCGCGATCGCCGCGGCGCTGGGCGCCGGGGCGGGCGGCTGGACGCTCGGCGAGGTGGCGGGGGCGACCGAGCCGGTGCCGGAGCCGCTGGGCAGCGGCGCGCTGGCGGAGCCGGTGGTCGAGCCGCCGGTCTTCCCGCTCACCAGGTTGAAGCCGATCAGGGCGACCACCGCGAAGATCGCGGCCACCATCGCGGCCGTCCAGTTCGGCCGGCCTCGGCCGGGCACCTTGATCGGCCCGCTGTCGATCAGCTGGGTGGGCCGCTTGCCGGCGGGGGCGCCGCCGTGCGCGGCGTCGTAGCGCGCGACCAGCGCCTCGCCGTCCACGCCGACCGCCCGGGCGATGGCGCGGATGTGGCCACGGGCGTAGAAATCGCCACCGCATCGGGCGAAGTCGTCCTCCTCGATGGCATGCACGATCGGCACCCGGACCCGGGTGGCGGTACTCACCTGATCGACCGTGAGTCCGGCGTCGATCCGGGCGACGGACAGCACCCGGCCGATGCTCGGGGCATCGGTCGCGTGCTCCGCGGCGCCGGGAAGTTCGGCGGACGACGGGGCGTTCTCGCGGTCGGGGGACTTGCCGATGGTCACGGGGCACGCCTTTCGAGCGGATGGCCACCTGCTGGAGAACAGTCTAGGGGCGGGGGCGGAGCGTTTCTCAAGCGGAACAGGACCGAATGCGCACGCCCGCCCGATTCGGGTTCCGATCGGCCACTGAGCGGCCGTCAGGGCGGGGGCCGCCGTTCACCGAGGCCGTTCCTTCCGCCCTGTGACGCGGTGCACGTCCGATCGGTTCCGCACACCGCGCCTACCCTCCTCCGAACGAGTGAACACCCCCGCGGGGGCGCGCTTCGTCCGGTGCGGCCGGTCAGCCGCGGATGCCGACGATGACCCCGTCCAGCTCGTCCGGTTTCACCAGGACGTCGCGGGCCTTGGAGCCCTCGCTCGGGCCGACGATCCCGCGCGACTCCATCAGGTCCATCAGCCGGCCGGCCTTGGCGAAGCCGACCCGCAGCTTGCGCTGGAGCATGGAGGTGGAGCCGAACTGGGTGGAGACGACCAGCTCGGCGGCCTGGATCAGCAGGTCCAGATCGTCGCCGATCTCCTCGTCGATCTCCTTCTTCGGCCCGCCGCCGACCGTCACGTCGTCCCGGTAGACCGCCGTCAGCTGGTCCTTGCAGTGCTGGACCACGGCGGCGATCTCCGCCTCGGTGACGAACGCGCCCTGCATCCGGATCGCCTTGCTCGCACCCATCGGGAGGAAGAGCGCGTCGCCCTTGCCGATCAGCTTCTCCGCACCGGGCTGGTCCAGGATGACCCGGGAGTCGGCCATCGCCGAGGTGGCGAACGCCAGCCGGGACGGCACGTTGGCCTTGATCAGTCCGGTGACCACGTCCACCGAGGGCCGCTGGGTCGCCAGCACCAGGTGGATGCCGGCCGCCCGGGCCAGCTGGGTGATCCGGACCACCGAGTCCTCGACGTCGCGCGGGGCGACCATCATCAGGTCGGCCAGCTCGTCGACGATCACCAGCAGGTACGGGTACGGGGTCAGCTCGCGCTCGCTGCCCAGCGGCGCGGTCACCTTGCCGGCCTTCACGGCCGCGTTGAAGTCGTCCACGTGCCGGAAGCCGAACGCGGCGAGGTCGTCGTAGCGCAGGTCCATCTCGCGCACCACCCACTGGAGGGCCTCGGCGGCCTTCTTGGGATTGGTGATGATCGGCGTGATCAGGTGCGGGATGCCCTCGTACGCGGTCAGCTCGACCCGCTTGGGGTCGACCAGCACCATCCGCACCTCGTCCGGAGTGGCCCGGGCCAGCACCGAGGTGATCAGGCAGTTGATGCACGACGACTTGCCGGCGCCGGTCGCGCCGGCCACCAGGATGTGCGGCATCTTGGCGAGGTTGGCCATCACGGTGTGGCCCTCGACGTCCTTGCCCATGCCGACCACCATCGGATGGGTGTCCTCGGCGGCCGTGCGCGAGCGCAGCAGGTCCCCGAGGTTGACCATCTCGCGGTCCCGGTTGGGGATCTCGATGCCGACCGCGGACTTCCCCGGGATCGGGCTGATGATCCGCACGTCCGGGCTGGCCACCGCGTACGCGATGTTCTTGCCGAGCGCGGTGATCCGCTCCACCTTGACGGCCGGGCCCAGCTCGACCTCGTACCGGGTGACCGTCGGCCCCCGGGTGAAGCCGGTGACCTTGGCGTCCACCTTGAACTCGGCGAAGGTGCTCGTGAGCTGGGCGACCACCTCGTCGTTGAGGGCGCTGCGGGCCTTCGCCGGACCGCCGCGCTCCAGCAGGTCGAGCGGGGGGAGCGCGTACGTGATGTCCCCGGAGAGCTGGAGCTGCTCCATCCGGGCCGGCGCCGGACCGTGCTCCTCGGGGGCCGGCTGGCCGCCGCTGCGGGCGGGCGGCACCGCGGCCTCCTCCGGCGGGGCGGTGCGGTCCTGCACCTGGTGCATCATGTCCGCCACCGCCGAGGAGGCGGGCACCCCGTAGACCAGCGCGCCGTCCAGGTCGGCGGCGGCGCCGGCGGCGAGGTCCCGGGTGGCGTACGGGTCCTGCGGCTCCTTGGTGAACGGGTCCTTCGCGAGCATGTCGGGGACGCCGGAGGACAGCTCCGGGTCGTCCAGCTGCTTGCGCCGGCGGCGGCGCCGACGGGCGGCGATCTCGTCCTGCGGGGTGTCACCGTCGGTGTCCACGGTGAACGGCAGCGCCGAGGGATCCGCGTCCTCCGGCGGCTCGGTGGAGAGCTCGCGCTCCGGCGTACGCCCCTCGGCGAGCGCGTCCTGCGGGCCGGCCTCGACCACGCCGAGCCGCACTCCGGCGGCGCGCAGCCGCTCGGGGATCCGGTTGACCGGGGTGGCGGTGGTCACCAGCAGGCCGAAGAAGGCCAGCAGCAGGAGCAGCGGCACCGCGAGCGGCGGTCCGGCGGCGGCCATCATCGGGGTGGAGACGGCCCAGCCGACGATGCCGCCGGCCGCCCTTATCCGGGTCGCGCCGCTGCCCATCATGGGCGCGCCGCACCCGATGTGGACGAGACCGAGCACGCCGACCACCAGCGCGCTCAGACCGATCATGATCCGCCCGTTGGCCTCCGGCAGCTCCGGGTGACGCATCAGCCGGACCGCGACCGCCGCCAGCAGGAACGGCACCAGCACGTCCAGGCGGCCGAAGAGCCCGGAGACCACGTTGGTGGCCGCCTCGCCGAGCCAGCCCTGCGGGCTGAACCAGGTACCGGCCGCGGTGACCAGCGCGAGCGCGAACAGCAGCAGGCCGATGCCGTCCTTGCGGTGCGCCGGGTCCAGGTTCTTGGCACCGTCGCCGAAGCCGCGGAAGACCGCGCCGACCCCGTGCGCCAGGCCGAGCCAGACGGCCCGGACGGCCCGGAAGAGTATCGGCCTCGGTGCCGGTGGGGCGGGCGGCGCGGGCTTGGCCGCCGCCTTCTTCGCCGGGGCGGCCTTCTTGGCGGCCGCCTTCTTCGCGGCCGGCTTGGCCGGAGCCTTCGCCGCGGCCTTCTTGGACGGTCCCGGACTCGAGTTGCGTGCCGCGCTTCCGGGCGTACGTGTGGCCATGGCTCAGCAGCCTACCGGGGCCGACCACCTGTGCCCATGCGCCGAGCCGGGGTGCCCCGACGTGTCGCAGACACACCGTCACACCGGTCCGGTTTCACCCGGACGGACGATCCCGGACCGCTGCTACTCCACCCCTGGGCGCAACGCGTCCAGCGCCCGCCGCAGGCCCGCCAGCTTGCGCTCCAGGTGCACCGCGGTGGCCGCGACCCCGCCGTCCTCGGTGCCGTCCAGCTGCTTGACGAGCGCCTCGGCCTGCTCCTCCACCGATGCCAGCCGCGCCGACAGCTCGCCGAGCAGCGCACCGCCGATGGCCGGCTGCTCGCCGCCCGCCTCCAGTTGGAGTCGCAGCAGCGCGGCCTGCTCCTTGAGCTGGCAGTTCTTCATGTAGAGGTCGACGAAGACGGAGACCTTGGCGCGCAGCACCCACGGGTCGAAGGGCTTGGAGATGTAGTCCACCGCGCCCGCCGCGTAGCCGCGGAAGGTGTGGTGCGGCCCGTGGTTGATCGCGGTCAGGAAGATGATCGGGATGTCCCGGGTGCGCTCGCGCCGCTTGATGTGGGCGGCCGTCTCGAAGCCGTCCATCCCGGGCATCTGGACGTCCAGCAGGATCACCGCGAAGTCGTCGGTGAGCAGCGCCTTGAGCGCCTCCTCACCGGAGACCGCGCGCACCAGCGTCTGGTCCAGCGCCGAGAGGATCGCCTCCAGCGCCAGCAGGTTCTCCGGCCGGTCGTCGACCAGGAGGATCTTCGCCTTCTGCATTACGACCCGCCCTCCTGTCGCCTGCCTGCCTGGGGAAGGCACTCGCACACTGCCCACCACTACCCCGGTCATGCTAGCCGCACCCCCTCGCCCGGCACATCGCCCCGTCGCAACCTGATCCGGGACAACGCGCACGCAGTGCCCCGGCGCACGCTCACCAGCGAGTTGCCATCCGGTCACTGTTCGCAACGATCGGTGACCCTACCGGGTTCCCGGCCCTCCCCGCCAGCAAACCGCGCCCCGAAAGGCGCGAACCCCGGAGCGGGCTCCGGGGTTCGCGCCCCCACGGCTCGGTGGAGCACCGCGCCGCGGGGAGCGCCGGCGCGACGGCTTCGCGCGTCATCGGCCCGGCGGCCCAGCGGCTCGACGGCGAGGGACGCTAGGACTTCCGCGCCGCCAGCCACTCGTGCATCACCGTCAGCAGGTGGTCGGTCTCCACCGGCTTGGTGATGTGGTCGGTGGCACCGGCCTCCAGGGACTTCTCCCGGTCCCCCTTCATCGCCTTGGCCGTCAGAGCGATGATCGGCAGCCCGGCGAACTGCGGCATCCGGCGGATCGCCTCGGTCGTCGCGTACCCGTCCATCTCCGGCATCATGATGTCCATCAGGACCAGCGCGACGTTCTCGTGCTGCTCCAGCATCTCGATGCCCTCGCGGCCGTTCTCGGCGTACAGGACGGTCAGGCCGTGCTGCTCCAGGACGCTGGTGAGCGCGAAGACGTTGCGGACGTCGTCGTCCACGATCAGCACCTGCTCGCCGCCGAAGCGGGTGTCCACCCGCGAGGGCTGGCGGGCCGCCTGGCCGCCGACCGGAAGCCGGCCCTCGACCGGCCCCTCCAGGGCGGCGCGACGGCGCTCGACGGCACCGCGGCGGCGCTCCTCGGCGAGTTCGCGGACCTCCTGGGCCCAGTGGTCGGCCGGGTTCTCGCCGACCGGGACGGGCGTGCCGGCCGGGGTGACCCCGACCGAGGCCCGGATCGTCGGGACGTTCGGCGCGGACTGCGGCGCGACCTCCCCGCCCTCGGTGCGCAGCGGCAGGTAGAGGGTGAACGTGGAGCCCGTGCCCAGCTCGCTCTCGGCGTGGATCTCGCCGCCGAGCAAGCGGGCGATCTCCCGGCTGATCGAGAGCCCGAGACCGGTGCCGCCGTACTTGCGGCTGGTGGTGCCGTCGGCCTGCTTGAAGGCCTCGAAGATCTCCCGCAGCTTGTTCTCCGGGATGCCGATGCCCGTGTCGGAGACCGAGAAGGCGATCAGCGGGTCGTCCGGGCCCTGGATCGCGCCGGCCTCCAGCAGCCGCTCCCGGACGTGCTGCGGGACGTCGGGGCCGGCCGGACTGATCGAGAAGTCCACCGCGCCGGAGTCCGTGAACTTGACCGCGTTGGAGATCAGGTTGCGCAGCACCTGCTGGAGCCGCTGCTCGTCGGTGTGCAGGGTGACCGGCAGCGCCGACGAGACCCGCACGGAGAAGTCCAGGTTCTTGTCCAGCGCGACCGGCTGGAAGGTGGCCTCGACGTAGTCGACCAGCTGGACCAGGGCGATCCGGGCCGGGCGGACGTCCATCTTGCCGGCCTCGACCTTGGAGAGGTCCAGGATGTCGTTGATCAGCTGGAGCAGGTCGGACCCGGCGCCGTGGATGGTGTCGGCGAACTCGACCTGCTTGGGCGAGAGGTTGCCCTCGTTGTTGTCGGAGAGCAGCTTGGCCAGGATCAGCAGCGAGTTGAGCGGGGTGCGCAGCTCGTGGGACATGTTGGCGAGGAACTCGCTCTTGTAGCGGGAGGCCAGGGCGAGCTGCTCGGCGCGCTCCTCCAGGACCTGCCGGGCCTCCTCGATCTCACTGTTCTTGATCTCGATGTCGCGGTTCTGCTGGGCCAGTTGCTCGGCCTTCTCCTGCAGCTCCTCGTTGGTCCGCTCCAGTTCCTCCTGGCGCGCCTCCAACTCGGCCGATCGCATGGAGAGTTCGGCGGTGAGCCGCTGGGACTCCAGCAGCAGGCCCTCGGTCTTGGTGTTGACGCTGATGGTGTTGACCGTGACACCGATCAGATCGGCGATCTGGTTGAGGAAGTCCAGCGCGACGGTGGTGAAGGAACTGAAGGTGGCCAGCTCGATCACGCCCAGCAGCCGGCCCTCGAACAGCACCGGCAGCACCACGATGTGGGCCGGCGAGGCCTCCCCGAGGCCCGAGGCGATCTTCAGGTACCCGGGCGGGGCCTCCTTGAGGATGATCGAGCGCTTCTCCACCGCGGCCTGGCCGATCAGCGACTCGCCGGGCCGGAAGGTGGTCGGCATCGCCCGTCGCTGGTAGCCGTAGCTGCCGATCAGCCGCAGCACGGTGTCGTTCTCGTCGTCGTCCTCGGTGATCAGTTCGGCTGTGCGGCCGGCCGGCTGGGCCAGGAAGAAGGCGCCGTGCTGGGCCGAGACCACCGGCGTCAGCTCGGTCATGATCAGCGAGGCGACCGCCTCCAGGTCGCGGCGGCCCTGCAGCAGACCGGAGATCCGGGCCAGGTTGGTCTTCAACCAGTCCTGCTCCTGGTTGGTCCGGGTGGTCTCGCGCAGGTTGGCGATCATCTGGTTGATGTTGTCCTTGAGCTCGTCGAGCTCACCGGAGGCGTCCACGTCGATCCGCAGCGAGAGGTCGCCCCTGGTCACCGCAGTGGCGACCTGGGCGATCGCGCGCACCTGCCGGGTCAGGTTGTTGGCCAGCTCGTTCACCGACTCGGTGAGGTCCTGCCAGGTGCCGTCGACCCCGGGCACCCGGGCCTGTCCGCCGAGCCGCCCGTCGGTGCCGACCTCGCGGGCCACCCGGGTCACCTCGTCGGCGAACGACCCCAGCTGGTCGACCATGATGTTGATGCTGGTCTTGAGCTCCAGGATCTCGCCGCGCGCGTCCACGTCGATCTTCTGCGAGAGGTCGCCGCGGGCCACCGCAGTGATCACCAGCGCGATGTTGCGGACCTGACCGGTCAGGTTGTTCGCCATCAGGTTGACGTTGTCGGTCAGGTCCTTCCAGATGCCGGCCACACCCGGCACCCCGGCCTGGCCGCCCAGGATGCCGTCGGTGCCCACCTCGCGGGCCACCCTGGTCACCTCCACCGCGAAGGCGGACAGCTGGTCGACCATCGTGTTCAGGGTGCCGGCCAGCGCCGCCACCTCGCCCTGCGCCTCGATGGTGATCTTCTTGGAGAGGTCACCGCTGGCCACCGCGGTGGCCACCTCGGCGATGTTGCGCACCTGACTGGTCAGGTTGGACGCCATGAAGTTGACGTTGTCGGTCAGGTCCTTCCAGATGCCCGACACCCCGCGCACCCGGGCCTGGCCGCCCAGGATGCCCTCGGTGCCCACCTCGCGCGCCACCCTGGTCACCTCGTCGGCGAACGCCGAGAGCTGGTCGACCATGGTGTTGACGGTGGTGACCAGCTCCAGGATCTCGCCGCGGGCGTCGACGGTGATCTTCTTGGAGACGTCCCCGCGCGCGACCGCCGTGGTCACCTCCGCGATGTTGCGGACCTGGCTGGTCAGGTTGTTGGCCATCAGGTTGACGCTGTTGGTCAGGTCCTTCCAGGTGCCGGAGACCCCCGGCACGCTCGCCTGACCCCCGAGGATGCCCTCGGTACCGACGTCCCGGGCGACTCTGGTCACCTCGTCCGCGAAGGCCCCCAGCTGGTCCACCATCGTGTTGATGGTGTTCTTCAGCTCCAGGATCTCGCCCCGCGCGTCCACCTGGATCTTCTGCGACAGGTCGCCCTTGGCCACCGCCGTCGTCACCTGCGCGATGTTGCGCACCTGATCGGTGAGGTTGTTCGCCATGAAGTTGACGTTGTCGGTGAGGTCCCGCCAGACCCCGGCCGCGCCCGGCACCTGCGCCTGACCGCCGAGGCGGCCCTCGGTACCGACCTGGCGGGCCACCCGGGTCACCTGCTCGGCGAAGCCGGAGAGCTGGTCCACCATCGTGTTGATGGTGTTCTTCAGCTCCAGGATCTCGCCCCGCGCGTCCACCTCGATCTTCTGCGAGAGGTCTCCGCGCGCCACCGCCGTCGTCACCTGCGCGATGTTGCGCACCTGGCCGGTGAGGTTGTCGGCCATGAAGTTCACCGAGTCGGTGAGGTCCCGCCAGACCCCCGCGACACCGGGCACCTGTGCCTGACCGCCGAGGCGGCCCTCCGTCCCCACGTCCCGGGCGACGCGGGTGACCTGCGCGGCGAACCCGTTGAGCTGGTCCACCATGGTGTTCACGGTGTTCTTCAGCTCGAGCATCTCACCGGCCACCTCGACCGTGACCTTGCGCGACAGGTCGCCCTTGGCCACCGCCGTCGTCACCTGCGCGATGTTGCGCACCTGCGCGGTCAGCCGGCCGGCCATCGTGTTGACCGAGTCCGCCAGGTCCTTCCAACTGCCCGAGACGCTGCGCACCTTGGCCTGGCCGCCCAGCTTGCCCTCGGTGCCGACCTCGCGGGCCACCCGGGTCACCTCGTCGGTGAACTCCGACAGCTGGTCCACCAGCCCGTTGACCGTCCGGCCGATCTTCAGGTACTCGCCGCGCAGCGGGTGGCTCACCCCGTTGCTGTGCAGCGAGCGCAGCTCCATCTTCTGGTCCAGGTCGCCCTCGGCGATCGACGCCAGCACCCGGCCCACCTCGGCCATCGGCCGCGCCAGGTCGTCGATCAGCGCGTTGCAGTTGTCGACGGCCGCCATCCAGGCGCCCTCGCCGGCGCCCGTCTCCAGCCGCTCGTTGAGCCGGCCCTCGCGGCCCACCGCCCGCCGGACCCTGGCCAGTTCACCGGTCAGGTGCTGGTTCCGCTCGGCGACCTCGTTGAACACCGCGGCGATCTCGGCCAGCGGACCGTCGCCCGGCACGGTCAGTCGGCGCCGGAAGTTGCCGTCGCGCATCGCGGTCAGCGCGGCCAGCAACTTGCGCAGCTCGGCCGGCTCCGCCCCGCGGCTGTGGTTCGCTCGCCGGCCGGCCGCGCTCCGCGGCGCGGCCCCGGACCGCACACCACGCTGGGCGGGCGGCGTCGTACCGGTTGCGTCCTTGGTGGCCGAACTCAACGGGCCCCTCCCAGATCGTGAACTGTCCGGTGACCTCAGTGCCCCGTTTTCGGGGCGCGAAGCCGCACCGGCCCGGCGCAAACAGCGTCCCGGTGACCTCGCGGCCCACCGGAACCCGCATCGACCGTACTGCTCCCACGGGCGTCACGGACCCCCCAGTCTGGCAGCACTGGCGCCGGGTATACGGCCGGTTGCGCTCGGTTGGTACCGCCCCGACCGAAACAGGTGGGCAGAATCACCCTCAGGTGCCTGTTTCGGCGCCCCGCCCCCACGGGGAACCAACCGGAAAGTAGGGTGGAGCGCTGCACCGGGCCACGACCCGACCCAGCGCCGCCGCTCACCCCGCCGGCGCGCACGGGGAAGTCGGCGCCGCACCCGGACAGCCAAGGCCAGAGCAGAGGAGAAGTGGCAACGTGGTCACCGCGCGCGCAGCCGCCACCTTCGAACCCGTCGGCCGGTCGGCCTCGGCCGCCCGCTCCTTCGTCCGGGACGCGCTGCTGGGCTGGGGCCTGCCCGAAATCGTCGACGACGCCGTGGTGCTGGTCAGCGAACTCGTCACCAACGCCGTCGTGCACGCCGGCACCGCCGCCGAGGTCTGTTGCCTGCGCGAGGAGGGCACCGTCCGGATCGAGGTCACCGACCACCACCCCGAACGCGGTCTACCGTCCTTCGCCGACGTCCCCGTCACCGCCTCCGACCGCTACGCCGACCCCGACGGCGAGGGCGGCCGCGGCCTGCTGATGTGCTCCGCCCTCGCCGAACGCTGGGGCGTCGAGTACTCCGCCGGCCGCAAGACCGTCTGGTTCCGCCTCGCCCTGCCCGCGCACGTCACCGGCACCCGTTACGCCGTCCCCGCCACCCCGGGCAGCGAGCTGCCCAGCAGCGCCGGCCCGGTCCACGTCGCGGTGGTCCAGCTCGACGACGACGGCCGCGTACTCGCCTGGAACCCGGACGCCGAGGCCCTGTTCCAGCACCCCGCCGACACCGTGCTCGGCCGTCCCTGGGCCGACCTCGCCGTCTGGCCGCAGGGCCCCGGGACGGGGCTCGGCCTGGCCGCCACGCTGCGGCTGGCCCGCTGGGAGGGCAGCTACGGCCTGCGCCACGCCGACGGCCGGACCACCGAGGTCTACGGCCTGCAGGTCCGCATCCGCGACACCGAGGGCATCCCCTCCACGCTCTGCCTGCTCGTCCTCGAACCCGACCGCGCGGTGCTCCGCTCCCCCGCCCGGGCCCTGCCCGGCGACAAGCCCGACCCGACCGGCTCCCGGCTCGACCTCCTCGCCGGCCCCGCCGCCACCGACGACCTGGACACCCTGCTCCAGCGCACCGTCGAACGCGCCCGCGACCTGCTCGACGGCGACGCCGCCTACCTGCTGCTGACCACCGACGACGAGACCGAGTTCGAGGTCCGCGCCGCCACCGGCCTCACCGCCGGACACCGCCGCCACACCCGCTTCCCCGTCGACACCGGCAACCGCTACGACTCCGCCCGCCTGCCGTCCGTCCACGAGGACCTCGCCACCCGACCCACCGGCCTGCCGGTGCTCAGTGGCAGCGGCATGCGCTCACTGCTCACCGTCCCGCTCAAGGTCGAGGGCCGGCTGATCGGCTCACTGGGCATCGCCACCGCCGTGCCCGGCCGCTACGACAACGAGGACGCGCTGCGCCTGCAGTTCGCCGCCGACCGGGTCGCCCTGGCCATCGAGAGCACCCGGCTCACCGAGCTCGAACGGCTGCGCCGCGGCTCGCTCTCCTTCCTGGTCGAGGCCTCCGACCTGCTGGCCGGCACCCTGGAGCACGAGCAGACGCTCGCCCTGATGGCCCAGATGGCCGTCCCCACCCTCGCCTCCTGGTGCGCCGTCTACACCAACGGCGACCACGGCGCCCCGGCCTCCCTCGCCTTCGTGCTGCACGAGGACGAGGACCGCATCGACCCGCTGCGCGACCTGCTCGACAAGACCGCCGCCCCGGACTCCGGGCCCACCCACGGCGCCCGCTTCTGGGCGGCCCCGGCCGAGACCGCCCGGGCCAGCGGACTGACCGAGAACCCCGAACTCTCCGGCCTGCTCGGCGAGACGGTCGTCCTGCCGCTGGCCGCCCGCAACCGGGTCATCGGCCTGCTCGCCCTCGGCGTCCCGGCCGGCGTGAGATTCCGCCAGGAGATCCTGGAACTGGCCGAGGACCTCTCCCGCCGCGCCGCCCTCGCGCTCGACAACTCCCGCCTCTACTCCGAGCGCACCGCCACCAGCCAGGCGCTGCAACGCAGCCTGCTCCCGCCGGACCTGCCCGAGATCCCGGGCGTCGAGGTGGACGTCTACTACCAGGCCGCCGGCGAGGGCAACGAGGTCGGCGGCGACTTCTACGACCTCTTCACCATCCGCGAGGGCACCTACGGCTTCGCCATCGGCGACGTCTGCGGCACCGGCCCCGAGGCCGCCTCCGTCACCGGTCTGGCCCGGCACTCGCTGCGCCTGCTCGCCCGCGAGGGCCTGGACGCCCCACAGGTCCTCAGCCGGCTCAACGCGGCCATCCTGGACGAGGGTTCGCGCAGCCGCTTCCTCACCCTGCTCTACGGCGAGCTCACGCCCCGGCCGGACGGCAGCACCGAGCTGTCGATGGTCTGCGCCGGCCACCCGCTGCCGCTGCGGCTGCGCACCGACGGCCAGGTCGACCGGGCCGCCACTCCGCAGCCGCTGCTCGGGGTGATGGAGGAACTCGACCTGACCGCCGAGCACTTGGTGCTCGCTCCGGGCGAGGTTCTGCTCTGCGTCACCGACGGCGTGACCGAACGCCGTGAGGGGCGGCGGATGCTGGGCGACGACGGCCTGGCCGAGGTGCTCACCGGCTGTACCGGGCTGACCGCCGGCGCGGTCGCCCTGCGGGTACAGCGGGCCGTCGAACGCTTCGCCCCGGAGCCGCCGTCCGACGACATGGCGATCCTCACGCTGCGCGTACCCACCCAGCGCCCGGGCTGACCGGGCCCCGCGGTCGGCGGGCCGCGCGCTGCGACCGTCGACCCGCCGCGTGGCCGACGGTTCCGTGGTCGAGCGCCTCCATGGTCGAACGGCTGTGTCCGCCGGGCGCCCACAGCTGGCCGCCCGTGAGCGTTCCACAGCTGACGACGCCACAAATTGTGCGATTCACAAGGGTACAAGCCAGTTCGGCCGGGTACACCGATCTCACCGGGGAATCCCCCGGCGGGGACACGACCAGCAGTTCTTCCGCTGGCCCATCATTCTGACCGCAGCCGTCGCACGCTCCTGTCGTGCGCCCTCGGCGCGGTCGCGCGCATCCACCTCATCGAACATCCTCAGCGGTTCACAGCGCCCTGCGCGCGCCCAGAGTGAAAGGAGCCTCCGGTGAGCAACGACGCTACCGGGGCACAGAACGCCCGCTCCACCGGAGCCGACGCGGGGAACCTCGGTTACCTCGCCCTCGGCCTGACTCTCCTCGCCTACGGCCTCCTCTCCACTGGCATCTTCAGTGGCACCGGGGTCGGGGACTCCGCCCATCTCGCCCACCTCCTCGGCGGCCTCACCCTGTTCATCGCCGGCATCTGGCAGCTCCGCAACGGCGAGGGCTTCACCGGAACGGCGTTCACCAGCCTCGGCGCCTTCTGGGCCACCTGGTCGGCCGCCGGCGGGGCCGGCAAGAACGCGGCGGGCCTGTTCCTGCTCATCTGGGCCCTGCTGGCGCTCACCCTCACCGCCGCCGGCTGGAACGCCGGCCTGTTCAGCCGCGCGGTGTACGGCCTGCTGACCGTCTCCCTGGTGCTCTCCGCCATCGCGACCTTCAGCACCTCCGGCGGCCTCGCCAAGTTCGCCGGCTGGGTCGCCGCGGCCTCCGGGCTGGTCGCCTGGTACTGGGCCACCGCGGCACTGACCAACAGCGCGTGGGGCCGGGCCGCACTGCCGGTCAAGTAACGTCCGACGCCGCGACGCCGGTGGGCCGGACCTCCCCGGGTGGGGAGGTCCGGCCCACCGGCCTGTCGTACGGTCCGGGCGGTCGGGCCGTTCGCACCGCGCCTGCGGTCACCTGCCGGTGGTGACGTGCTCCCCCGCCCGGGCATCGGCCACCGCGGCATCAGGACGGACGGCCGCCCGACGGCCACGCCAGCGGCCGTAGCCCGCCTGGACGGCGTACGCGAAGAGCAGGATCACCACAGCCACCAGGCCGTCCGCCCAGAAGTGGTTGGCCGTGACCACCACGACCGCGACGGTCACCACCGGGTGCAGCACCACCAACCAGCGCAGCGGGCTCCGCGACACCTTGATCACCGCCACCGCCGCCAGAACGCACCAGGCCACGTGCACCGAGGGCATCGCCGACAGCTGGGCGACCTTGACCATCCCGCCGACCGTGCCGCCGTACACCGACTGCCCGTACTCCGCCGCGACGTCCACGAACCCCTCCTGCGGCAGCATCCGGGGCGGCGCCACCGGGATGAACTGCACCGCCAGGCAGATCGCCGTCGTGATCACGACCGTGTTCCGCACCCACGCGTAGCGGGCCCGGTGACGTACGAAGACCCAGAGCAGAACCGCGATCATCACCGTGAAGTGCATGGCGGCGTAGTAGTAGTTCGCCGCCTTCACCACCGCCGGGCAGGACGTCACGGCCGCCTGCCACGACGCCTCGTCCGGCAGCCCGACCGCGAGCTCAGTCCGGTGGATCCAGCTCGCCCGGTCCAGCGCGTGCTCGGCGCTCATCAGGGAAAGATGCCCGACCAGCTGCCAGAGCGCGAACAGCGCCAGCAGGGTGCCGGCCTCCCGCAGCAACGCCGACAGCGGCGCGCGCCGCACCCGGGAGGCCGCGTACGCGCCCCCGTAGAGAGCGACCGCGGCGCCCCCGGCGGACTGCCAGGTCAGGGTCAGGTTCTGCAACGGTTCGCGCCTCTCCACCGAGCGGGTTGTGCTGGCAGAGACGTTAACGCAAAAAGACCCCCTCCCGAACGGGAGGGGGTCTTTTTGGAATGATTGTTCGGCGGCGTCCTACTCTCCCACAGGGTCCCCCCTGCAGTACCATCGGCGCTGTGAGGCTTAGCTTCCGGGTTCGGAATGTAACCG